>DGOT01000234.1:2277-4036 GCA_002389465.1 Bacteroidales bacterium UBA4459
CTTTAGATTGAGCTGCTTTTACCGGTACTCTGGCAAGATAACACAGGTCGGATTTTGGTTAGGCAGTTCACCGAAATTGAAGCACAGATAAAAAAGGAGACTTGCATGCCGAAACCAAAGAACGCCATGGAAATCTTTCAACTGCTTGACAAGTCGAATTGTCGGGAATGCGGTGAAAAAACATGTCTTGCATTTGCCGGAGCCGTCTTTAAGGGTACAAGACAACTCAAGGAATGCCCGAGACTGGATCCGGAAACCATTGAACGGTTCTCCGGGGAACCCGAAGATCAGAATGCCGTGGAACAGAACCGCGATGCCTACCTGGAAAAGTTAAAAAACGAAATTGCTAACCTTGACCTTGCTGCGACAGCTAAAAGAGTAAAAGCCCGGTTCTCGGGCGGCAAGCTGACGCTCAAGGTGCTCGGCAAGGACTTCAGCGTCAATACAAAAGGCAATCTTTCCACAGACATCCACATCAATCCATGGGTGGCCATCCCGTTTCTCACTTACATTCTTTACGGCAAAGGGGTTCCGGTATCAGGAAACTGGGTTTCGTTCCGAGAATTTAAACAAGGAAGGGAAGGGTATCCGCTTTTTCAGAAACGATGCGAAGAGTCCTTGAAACGAGTGGCAGACAATTATACCGACCTTTTTGACGATATGGTTCATGTATTAAGCGGAAAACAGGTGGAAAAGCAGTTTGAATCAGACATATCCGTGGTTCTGCACCCTCTGCCTAAAGTTCCTGTCATGGTATGCTACTGGTTGCCGGAAGACGGTCTCGAATCCAGCCTCAATGTTTTTTTTGACCAAACCGCAGACCAGAATCTCGACATCAGTTCGGTCTTCACCTTGGGAGTCGGGCTCACACAAATGTTCGAAAAGATTGCCCTAAGGCACGGGTTTCCCGAAGATGTATCTTCTCAATAGCCCTCCAGCCTAAAAACCCTCTAAGCATAGGGATCTTTACCATCAATTCCGAACCGGGGAAAGGAACCATTATTCAAGCTAACTGCCTTTAACCTTCAATTCAGACGACCATAATATACTTACAATTTCGATATGAAATCATCAACTCCAAACCGTTGATAGCTGCAATAACTCCGTAAATATCAGAGCTTAAATTTTTTTGTGATATCGTTTTTTTAATAAGGGCAGATCATTTTTTGGGGTTTGCCTTTATTGCAATTTTGTAAGAAAAAAATATCCCTTGTTCCATTTCGGTTAGGATGCGCTTTCTCCCTCTCCCACCTATCCTTGAATTTGAGCCCTCCCTCCATCAATATCCGTTGAAAATAAAGACATCTTTCATAATATTCTTGACCTGTTTGTGATTCGAAGGTATACGGCATGGCTATTTCTATATTTATGGTGAGCGGTTCCAGTGTATCTGGAACTGTTTTCGCCCGGACATTCCATTAAAGTTCAGATGGGAATCTTATTGTTATGAATCAGACACGATCAATTTATGAAACAATTAAAACAGGAGGAGAACCAACATGAACAAAGGTGATTTAGTAAACGAAGTGGCCAAAGTATTAAGTACCAAAAAAGAAGCTCAGGCCACTGTAGATTGTATTTTCGAAACGATTACAAATGCACTAAAAAATCAGGAAGCTGTCCAGGTAACCGGCTTCGGCACATTTAAAGTGGCAGAAAGGAAGGCTCGTAAAGGCAGAAATCCTCAGACAGGAGAAGAGATAGATATTGCGGCAAGTAAGGTGCCAAAGTTTGTTGCAGGAAAGGCATTGAAGGATGC
>DGOT01000164.1:0-4465 GCA_002389465.1 Bacteroidales bacterium UBA4459
GGAGGAGATAACTATTAATAAACTTTTAAGAAGGACTTCTCAGTATTTTAACACAAACCTGCTTGTAAGATTCTCAAAGAAATTACATTAAAATTTAGCAGTAAGTTTGATGTTGAGTAACCTCGGAGTAAGGTAGTTTGGAACGGCGTATGACCGGTTATTCACATCTTTGATCCAGATGTACGAAATGGTGTTATAAGTTTGCAGCAGATTAAAAATTTCCAGACTGATTTCCATATCTTTAAACACCCTGAACGGATTTTTCGGACTGAATGCTGTGGCTTCGTGAATGAACTGGTAAGAGAACCCAATATCTACCCTGCGGTAATCGGGCATGCGTAATGTTTGCTGGTAACGTTCCGAATCCGGTGGTCCGAAAGGAAGCCCCGTGCCATACAGAAGTCGAAGGTGCATCTTCAGGTAAGGAGCTTTGGGGATGTAATCCTGGAAGAATATCGAAAAGTTTACACGCCGGTCTGAGGGTCGCGGAATGAAACCCGGCTCAACTTTTACACTTTCTGCTGCTTCGGGATCCGGTTCCGGTCCGGTTCCGGTTTTAATACCATCGGCATCATAATAATCGTAATAATAATCCCCGTCAATATCTTCCATTGTTTTCAGAAACGAAATCGTGAACCAACTGTCGACGCCTTTAACAAATTCACCGTAAACTTTCAAGTCGACTCCTGTAGCATAGCCTTTGGCCGTTTGGTCGGCATAATAACGGATGCGTACATTGTCCACCTGGTAAGGGATGATGTTGTAGAGGTATTTGTAGTAAACTTCTGTTGTGAAAATAAACGGCCTGTTCCATGCCTGGAACCGGTAATCACTTCCTAAGATGATATGTAACGCTTGCTGGGCTTTAATGTCATTATTGATCGTACCGTCCATATTCCGCATCTCGCGATAGAAAGGCGGCTGGCTATACAGACCTGCAGCAAACCGGAAAACCACATTTTGCTTTTTATAAGGCTTGTACGACATGTTTATCCGTGGGTTCACTGTTAGCTGGTTGTTGAAATCCCAGTAGTAAGTCCGTAGGCCTGTAGTAAGGGTGAACAGGCTGTTGTTTTTTAACGAAAAATTCCACTGGTAGGATACATAGGCCGCGATGCGGTTGGAGGAAAGTACGTTTTGCCCTTTCACAAAATATCTTAACTCAAAAGCAGGGTTATCAGGGTTCGAAGATCCCGGCACATCAACAGGGTGGGGCAGAGAATAGCCTGCCGAGTCGATCATTTCCCACTCTCTCAACTCATCGTCCACGTATTGATAGCTGTACTGGATACCCCATTTTAGAAACTGGGAATCATAAGAAGTCATCCCTTTATGAGCCACAGTAACCACATTGGATAAAAAGTAATTCCGCGCATGTTCCAGGTAAGTACCTACACCCTGCACCTGAATAACATCACCAAACTCTTCACTACTCTGGTCGCCTTCAACAAGCCCAAGCCAGTATTGTCCTTCTACATCATAGGTCTCCGACTCCTGGGTTGTGAAAGCCGAAATAATAAACCGCAGATCCATATTTTTTCTGGGTTTATACCGTAAGGTCAATCCGCCTTGAAGCATTTCATATTTATCGGTCTCGCTGCCATCAAAATACACTTTAAAGCGCATCACGTCCTTGAATGTCCCGAAAGTGGTTTCCCTGTCGGAAGGAACAACTTTATAGCGGTTGTTGGAATAGTAGCCCAGCAGCGACAAATCCCATTTGTCATTAATCTTGTAAGTGAATTGCGACTGGACATCGAAAAAGCGTGGTTGGTAATCTCCTTTTGTTTCGAGGCTGTTCAACAGGTAAGAATTGGTTTGATAGCGCGCGCCAACCAGGTATGTGAACTTATTCTTTTTATCAGTCCCTCCGATACTGAATTCGGCCCCAAGCAAACTTAGCGCAAATGACCCGCTAAGTTCTTGTGGTTTACGGTATTTCACATCGAGTACGGAAGATAGCTTATCCCCGTATTCCGCGCCGAATCCACCAGCCGAAAATAAAATAGAGGAAGTCAGTGCCGGATTGATAAAATTCAGCCCTTCCTGCTGTCCGGCGCTCACCAGAAAAGGCCGGTAAATTTCTATATCATTCACAAACACCAGGTTTTCGTCATAATTTCCACCCCGTACAGTATATTGCGAACTTAATTCGCTGCTCGATGAAACACCGGGCAGGGTTTTGATTATATCGGTAACACCACCGGTAAGAGAGGCCACCACATTGGCATTCTTCGGGTCCAGTCTGACCATGTTTTCGGTACGCAGCCGTTCATCTTTTACTTCAAAACCCGGAAGATCGGTGGTTATGGGCTTCATTTGGAATTTCATTACAACTTCCTGCCCGTCTTTCAATTGGAGCGTATCTCTGTTGTCGGCATAACCGATAAAACTGATACCGATCACGATCTCTTTCTCTGCCGGCACTTCCAGCCTGAACTTTCCTTTGGCATTGGTGGAAGTTCCTTTTTTCTCTCCGATCACAGAAATATTGGCCAGTTCCACGGGTTTTCCCTGATCGTCGGTAACTGTGCCGCTGACGAAAGCCGTTTGTCCGAAAAACTCCGGAGATGATAACGCCAGGGTTATGATGAACAGAACTTTAAGGATGATATGCCGGGTTGTTATGCGCACTATAGATTGATAACTTAAAAGCCGCAAATTTATTATAATTATCACTGCTTCATTAAAGTACTTTTTATATTTGTCTTTTTCCCATACTTTTGCCTGACTTAACAGCTGATAATTATGGTACACACATCCAAAGACCTTCCGAAAATCACCACTCATGTGTTGCAGGAGATGAAATTGAAAGGAGAGAAGATCGCCATGCTGACTGCTTATGACTATTCAATGGCCCGGTTGCTTGATCTGGCTGGAATTGATGTCATACTGGTAGGCGACTCAGCATCCAATGTAATGGCCGGGAATAAAACAACCCTGCCCATAACCATAGATCAGATGATCTATCATGCTTCGTCAGTGATGCGTGCTGTGGAACGGGCATTTGTGGTGGTTGACCTGCCATTCGGTTCGTATCAGGGAAATTCGAAGGAAGCCTTGAATACAGCTATCCGTATTATGAAAGAATCGGGTGCCAACGCAGTAAAACTGGAGGGCGGGCAGGAAATCGTAGAATCGATCACCCGCATACTGAGTGCCGGTATTCCGGTTCTGGGACATCTGGGTCTTACACCACAATCGATCAATAAATTCGGGACGTATGTCGTACGAGCTACGGATAATAAAGAAGCCAGTAAACTGAAGAAGGATGCCAGGATACTGGAAGAAACCGGGTGTTTCGGTATTGTGTTGGAGAAGATTCCCGCTAAACTGGCTGCCGAAGTAACTCAATCAATAAAAATACCGACTATCGGAATTGGTGCCGGCAGGGATGTGGACGGACAGGTGCTCGTAATTCATGATATGCTGGGTATTAACACTGATTTTTCTCCACGTTTTCTCCGGCGATATAACAACCTTCAGGAGCAGATGATCAACTCGTTTCTGGCTTATATTGATGATGTGAAATCGCTGGATTTTCCGAATGAAAAGGAGCAATATTAGATCAGGGCTTCTTCAATAATGAACCGGATATCACTTTCAAAAAGAATTCTTTACGAAGACAATCACTTGATTGCCGTTAACAAACTGCCTTCGGAGATTGTGCAGGGCGACAAAACCGGTGATGTGCCGCTGAGTGAAGACGTCAAACAATACATCAAGGAAAAATACGGGAAGCCCGGAAATGTTTATCTCGGTGTGATCCATCGCCTGGACCGGCCGGTAAGCGGCGTAGTTGTATTTGCCCGCACCGGCAAAGCGCTGACCCGGATGAACAAATTGGTTAAGGAGCGAGACATTGAAAAGATATACTGGGCTATAGTGAAAAACGCACCGGAGCCTCCGGAAACTGAATTGCGCCATTTCCTGCTCAGGAATGAACGGAAAAATAAATCGTTTGCTTATCTGACGGAAAAGAAAGGAACCAAAGAAGCCGTTCTGACTTACCGTCTGATCAGTAAAAGTAAAGACTATTACCTGCTGGAAGTCAATTTGAAAACAGGCAGGCATCACCAGATTCGGGCGCAACTCTCGGCCATCGGCTGCCCGATCAAGGGCGACCTGAAGTACGGTTTCGGCCGAAGCAACAAAGATGCTTCAATCAGTTTGCACGCGTGTTCTGTTTCATTTGTCCATCCTGTTACCAAAGAACCGCTGACCATCACAGCACCCCCGCCCGAAGATGTGTTGTGGGATTATTTTGCAAAAGATATGGCGTAGTTTCATTTTTCATTGGGAAACCATCTGCTTTGCTGGTGGTCATGTTCTTTTGGCTTTGCCTGTATTTGATAAGATAAATTGAATGACGAATATCGATTAACGATTTTTGATTCCGAATACTTCGGTATTCTAAAATCGTTAATCGGTGTTTGATATTAAAATGAAGAAATGATTCATAGCC
>DGOT01000164.1:4472-18511 GCA_002389465.1 Bacteroidales bacterium UBA4459
ACTTTGTGTTAACTAAAAACAATTATTATGAAAAAACAACTAACAATCTTCGTATTTATGATCGTGTTATTTCCCGTGATTGCCCTATCACAAAATTGTGTTGATTTTGAGTCGCTCACACTTGGGCAGGAGTACGGTACCGGAATTAACTCACCTGGTGATGTAATCTTTACAGAGAGTGATATTTCCGTTGCAGTAGAGGAATTTTACTGGACCAACGGCGGCAGTACATTTGGACTGTGTCACGTTGCTGATGGTGCAGGTGGTATTAATTCAGGTCAGGGAATGAGTATCAGCAACATTAACCTGCTTTTTGATATTGCGGGTATCGGTTACGTCCCTAATCGGGTGACATTCGATTTCGTTGACCAGGGAGGGAATGAAAATATTTCTGTAAACGGATCACCGATTCATGCCGGTGAGCTTTTCGATACACTGATTGCTCCGGGTGTATACATGACAATTGTTGACATGGGCACCTATAAAAAAGGAGTTCTTACCGGACTGGTTACGAAACTTTTAGTTGGAGGTCAGGAGTTTTTCCTCGATAACATATGTGCCGAACTGGTGGAAGACCCATCGGATTGTGTAGACTTTGAGCTGTTGCCATTGGGAGCGCATTACGGCAGCGGATACAACGCGATAGGAGATGTGATTTTTACTGAAAATGATATTTCTGTTAGCGTAGAGTATTTCAATTGGACAAGCGGCGGCACTTTTGGAACCTGTACGGTGATTGATGCGGCTTCTTCGATAGGATCCGGACAGGCTATGTGGACCAGTAACATCAACCTGCGTTTCGATTTTACAGACCTTAATGAAACACCTAATCAGGTAATATTTGATTTTACTGATGAGGGCGGTTTTGAAAATATCTCAGTTAACGGGCAGCCGATATTTGTTGGTGAGTTGGGAAATGCTGTCTTGCCGGCCGGCTTCAATATTTTTATTTCGGATATGGGAACTTATCAGCGGGCCACTATAACCGGGCAGGCGCCTATTACGGAATTGCTCATTGGTGGCCAGGAGTTTGCCATCGACAATATTTGCACGTCTTATATTGAATTCGAAACATATTGTGTTGATTTCGAGACACTGAATGAAGGTGATTTATTTGGAACAGGGTATAACAATCCCGGTGACGAAATCTTTACACAAAATGGCTTCTCGGTATCGGTGCAGAATTTTTTGGATGGAGCGGGGGGAACCTATTTCGGTACGGCAGAAGTGATGTCGAATCCTGATATAGGGGCCGGAAATTCGATGCAACAGAGCAATATCAACCTGTTATATAATTTTATGATAGCAGATGTTTATCTGAACATGATCACTTTCGATTTTGCCGATTACGGTGGATTTGAGAACTTATCAGTTAACGGGGACGGAATGTACTATGGCGAATTGGAAGATGCTGTGGTTCCACAAGGCTTTTCGATCCATGTGACTAAAGTTGGAAATGTTGGGAGAGTGATGATTGAAGGCCCTATAGTAAGCCTGATTGTGGGAGGACAGGAGTTTTATATTGATAATATCTGTGCGTATGCCATGGTATCGGTGGAAGAACCCGTAACAGCAGATGCAGATGTTGTCGTCAGTCAGAATTATCCTAACCCGTTCGACCATACAACGACTATTCCTTTTGAGGTGAATAAACCGACACATGTAAATGTTACCGTATATGACTACCTGGGCTGTTCAGTTGCCAAACTGGCCGATGGTGAGTATACAAAGGGAAAACATACGCTTAACTGGGATGCAGGAAATTTGCCTGACGGTATTTACTTTTATCGCTTCAGCACTCCGCAGTTAACGGTAACAAAAAAAATGAGCCTGGTCAGATAATCTAATTTGAGGAAGTATAAAAAGGGAGGCTGTTTCCACCGAATCGTCTCCCTTTTTTGTTTTTATTACTTCCCGTGCAGGGTAGAAATTCCGGAATGTTTTCAGCTAATAAAATTTATGTGAGATCATTTATTTACAATAATCACCCGGCGGGCTGCGTTATCATAATACAAACCAAAAACTACGATTATAGGTCTGATTTCTACTTTAAATTTCGTTTGCTTAATTTAAATCAAAAACCATGGAAATCAGAAAACACCTTAAAGCAGATTTAGAAAGAAAAAGAACTTATTTATTTCAAATCGGGATGATCTTATCCCTTGTGTTTGTCTTAACGGCATTTGAGTACAAGTCGTATGAAAAGACTAGTATTGACTTGCCTAAAGGAGCCGGCCTGCAGCTGGTGGATGAGATAATTCCGGTAACCATCCAGAAGGAGAAACCCTTACCCCCTGTTCCTAAAGTGAACCTGGTAATAGAGGTGATTGATAACTCGGAAAAGGCGGATGAAGGTATTGATATTGATGCTTTTGCCGATGATAAAACTTCGGTGCCGGATTATATTCCGGAAATTGAGGATGAACCGGAATTTTTACCTGATGACATTCCTATGGCTATCCCCGAAGTTATGCCGGAGTTTCCGGGTGGGTTGTCGGCATTATATGAGTTTCTTAAAGATAATGTGAATTATCCTGACTTTGCTAAACAGGTGGGTATTCAGGGGACGGTTTATTTATGCTTTGTAATTGAAAAAGACGGTTTCATCAGTAATGTCGAGATTTTGCGTGGTATTGGCGGCAGATGTGATGAAGAGGCTGTCCGTGTCGTAAAAAGCATGCCGCCCTGGAAACCCGGACGACAGATGGGCAGGCCGGTCCGCGTAGCTTATAAATTACCCATCAAATTTACTTTAAAATAAATATTATCGGTTTTCCGGCAGATGCCGGGAAATGTTGATCTTTGCAGTTAACAATGAAAACATCCACTCAATCATATCCTTTTGGGGAAGAATTTGTCAATGTGTTATCACACGGCATCGGGTTTCTGCTTAGTGTGGCCGCCCTGTCGTTGATGGTGGTGTTTGCCAGTATTGACGGAAATGCCCGGCATATTGTAGGAGCTGCTATATTTGGCGCATCACTGGTTATTTTGTACCTGGCATCTACCCTGTTTCACGGGGTACAAAAACCTGAATGGAGGAAGCGTCTCAACGTATTCGACCATGCTGCTATCTACCTGCTGATTGCCGGCACCTACACGCCTTTTCTGCTGGTTACGCTCAATGGTGTCTGGGGCTGGAGTTTATTTGGAATCATATGGGGGTTAGCGTTAGCCGGTATTGTTTTTAAAATATTCTATACAGGCAGATTTACGGCAATTTCTACAGCGGTTTACGTTTTGATGGGCTGGCTGATCGTTATTGCCATTGTTCCGCTGGTGGAGAACCTTTCAACCATGGGTCTGGTTTGGCTGCTGGTGGGTGGTATATCCTATTCGGTGGGCGCTATTTTTTACATGCTCGACCGCTTACCTTTCAATCATGCCATTTTCCATTTTTTTGTGCTGGGCGGCAGCGTCTGTCATTTTTTTGCCGTGTTTCTGTATGTGATTCCATAGCAAGCAGGTTGTGCCGGACATACCCTTCATGCAAATAAACATTCGGAAAAAAGATTTTAACAGGATCAGTTAAAGTGATTAAGTTTATTCGGACTGATCTTTAACACAGCGGATTGAAACGGCATCAAGAATCCAATTTTCACCAGCACTATATTCTCCAAAGGAACTTTGAAGCGAGATGTATCTAATTAATTTGTCATCAGTCCAATTTACATCCACAGAAGTGGAAGTGCCGAAACGAGTCTGAATTTTAAACCTAGACCACCAAGGGTCATTAATATATGGAATTTCAAAATACCCGGCTCCCAGAGCTGTAAATCCTGTAAGGTTATCAGCCCCCGTGTTCGGACTGTCCCAGTGGGCATACATTGTTTCTTTCAGGCTGCCTCCACTAGTTCCGACTGTCCCTGCAACACATATTAATTTCCAAAAATCATCGTATGTTGGAATATGCCACCCATTGGGGCAAATGCCCTGTACACCTTCCGTATAATAATCATATTGCATATATTCACCCCATTGGTAAAGCCCTCCGTATGTATTGCAATTTGATGTAGAATTATTAAAGCAGTATTTTTCAAGCACACCATTGTTATTCTGGGCTTCTTCGGAATTGATTTTTGTGCCAACATTCAGGTTCTCTTGCATCCAGCACTGGCTGCCGATAGCTATCGTATTGTACACGTTCCCGTCGGCATCGGTAACTGTTGAAGGACAATAATTCACATAGATATAATCTTCTTTGGTCTTGCTCGTTACACCGTTGTTATCATAAACCTGTAAAGTTACCGTATAAACACCAATGTCCTGATAGTTATGATAAGGGTTCTGGACATGCTGGGCTCCGTTGCCATCACCGAAACTCCATACCCAGTTGATGGGGTTCGGAATGTTTGTTTCAGCAACAAAATGAACGTCCATGGGAGCCATGCCATCTGTGATATCGGCTACAAAATCTACACCTGCCGGTAAGGGAAGTGTATGGATATAGCTTACTTTTTCAGTAGAATAATTTCCAAAGTCACCCTGAACTGTTAAAGTAACCGTATAATAAGTGCCTGGGGTAGTATAGTTATGTGTAGGATATTGAAGATCACTGGTTTCACCGTCGCCAAAATCCCAATGCCATGAGGTTAAATTAGGAATGTTTGTTATTGAGGAAAAGCTTGCATGGATGGGGACATAGCCCCAGGTTGAGTCGGCGTGAAGACTCAGATAATTGGGTTTTGTTGTAAAATAAGCCGTGTAATCTTCAAGCGGAGCGGCAGAAAGGGTGTTGCCTTCATAACCGGAAGTATAGCCAGTCATGTTTAACACATCGCCCGGTAAAAAAGTAAACCCCCGGTTTTGTGTATTTTTTTTACTGCTTTCCGGTAGGTCTTCATTGCCGGAATAATAAATACTGAAGTTGTTTTTTCCGGAACTGTGTATACTGTTCAATTTCAAGGTTTTTGATGCGTTTCCATCACTAACCTTCAGAAAATAAATACCGCCTGCGCTGGTTTTAATCGTAAAAGTGTGGGTGCCACAGGCTAATGTCTTTTGCAGGGTGGCGAGCTGTTTTCCGTGAACATTTGTAAGCGTTACTTTAATGTTTTTTTTATCCTGCAGTTTTAGCGTGCACCTTGTTGATCCGGCAAACGGGTTGGGATAGTTTTGTGCTAGCTGTAAACCGTTTATGTTAGTGAGTTCATCAATGCCGGCCCAAACAAGCATTAATTTGGCGTGCCCTCCGTAAATGGTTGTGTCACAGTTTCTGGCAGGGTTCTCAACAAAAACACTATCCAATGAAAGCGTATCGTGCGTATAGAAATCTCTCGCTACGAAAGAGACTGTTAAACTTCCTTTCTGTCCGAAAATATCAGTTAAAGAAAAAAGGACTAATAGAATAGTAGGGTAAATTAACTTTTTCATAATTGAACGGGTTTGGTTAGATCATTGAAAATTACAAAAAATATTCAATAGTACGCTATTTTTCAGAAATTCAATAATTTATAGTCGATTTAAATAATAATAGTTTGTGGATAAACAGGAGAGAAAAGAGAAAGCCTCAAAACAGAAAATACTTTAACAGAGTTCGAAAAGTACAAAGAATTGCATAGAAAGTCAATAAATACGACGATAAATCCTTCCCCTGGGCTGCTTTTCGTTTTATTCATACAAAATGCTAATTTTGTTATTTGCCCCAAAAAGTATTCGATTGGGTAAGACCGGCAGGATGAAATGTACACTTTGAAGCATATTTATGAAAGCTGATTATAAAATTATTACGATTTTGCTGCTGTTATTGCTTACGGCTGTACAGTTGAAAGCACAGTATTTTCTGAACGGACAGGAACCGGCTTCGGTCAGGTGGCAGCAAATCAAAACCAAAGACTACCGTATCATCTATCCTGCCAGCTATGGTCAGATGGCGCAGTATTATATCAATCTGCTGAAGCTGACCCAGCCTGCTGTGAACAGCGCCTATCAGAGTAAATTAAGACGCATCAATATCATTTTGCATAACCATACGGTCACCTCCAATGCAATGGTTCCGGTAGCTCCTATCCGCGCCGAGTTTTTTGAGATGCCTGACCAAGACAGCTATCCGCAGATATGGCAGGATCAGCTGGNNGGCCCTGCACGAATACCGGCATGTAGTGCAGATCAACAAGATGCGGCAGGGGATGACCGAAGGGCTGTACTATGTCCTTGGGCAGCAGGCTATCGCGGCAGTGATGGGGTTATGGTTGCCATTCTGGTTCATCGAAGGGGACGCCGTGTATTCCGAAACAGTGTTTAGCAACAGTGGCAGGGGACGGGTGCCGGATTTTATTTATCCGCTGAAAGCCCAGATACTGGACAAAAAGATTTACAAATACGACAAGGCGGTGTTCGGCTCCTACCGTGATTTTGTACCTGATCATTACACGCTGGGTTACCAGCTGGTGTCCAAAGGCATAGAAAAGCATGGAACAGAGATGTGGAATTGGACGCTGAACAGGGTGGCACGCAGGCCTTATTACCTCGTTCCGTTTACAACAGCCCTGAAAAAGCAAACCGGTAAGTTTAAAGTGCAGTATTACAACGATGTGATGAGATCGCTTAGGACGGAATGGTGGATTGATGATAAACGCCCATCTGATACCCTGGTAACGTTTTTATCGCAGAAAAACAGATTTTATACCAATTATTTATTTCCGCAACCATTGAGCAACGGGGGAGTCGTTGTGGAACGGACAGGACTCGATGATGTAAACAGGTTTGTGCTGGTTGATGATTCCGGAGAAGAAAAAATCCTGTTCACACCCGGGTTTGATTTTCATGAGTCCCTCTCTGTCTCGGGCTCAAAAATTTGCTGGAACGAGAGAGCCTACGACCCACGATGGAACATGCAAACTTATTCTGTTATAAAGCTATACGACATCAACACTGGAAAAAAGAAACAACTGACACAAAAGAGCCGTTATTTTGCACCTGATCTTTCGGCCGATGGTAAGCGGATTGTAACCGTCCACGTATCTAATCAGTCAGAATATGCTTTACACATCCTGGATGCTGAATCGTGCGATACGATAAAAACTATATCCACGCCGGATCACTTGTTTTTTATGACACCGCACTGGTCGGATGACGACAGGTTTATTGTAGCAATGGTGCTGGGTAAGAAGGGAAAAAGCCTTGTGAAGATCGATGCAGAAACCTGGGACATGAATTTTATGCTGCCATTCACTTTTGTAGAGATAGAATGGCCCGTAATGCATGGAAATTGGATTGTTTACACGGGAACTTATGAAGGAAAAGACGCCCTCTATACCATAAACGTGAAGACAGGTATGAAGTATCGCGTATTCGAGCCCCGTTTTGCTGCTACAAATGTGGCCTTCTCACAGGATGGAAAACAGCTGATTTTTTCCTACTACACTGCTGATGGCTATCGCCTGGCTAAGCGAGCATTTGAACCTGAAAAGTTGGAACGGATTGTTCCGGAAAAGGTTCATTATACTTATCTGGCCGACCGTATCATCCCTTCCTTTCAATTTAATCTTGATGATATGGTAGTGCCACAAAAAAACTATCCCGTGAAAAAGTACAGCAAAGCAGCACATTTGTTCAATCTGCATAGTTGGGCGCCCATATCTTTTGATGCCGACAACTACTCGGTCAATCCGGGTGCTACCCTGATGTCGCAAAATATGCTGAGTACAACAGTGACAACTTTGGGATACCTCTATGACATCAATGAAGAGACCCAAAAAATACAATTCGGACTTGAATATTATGGGTGGTATCCTGTTATCAGTTTTAAAGCCGATTACGGTGGACGCAAAGCGCAGACTGAGGATGAAGAAGGAAACCCGGTGCAACTGAAATGGAGAGAGACTAATTTGTCGCTATCACTTCGTTTACCTTTAAACCTGACTCGTAGTAAATGGATAAAAGGCCTGAACCCCTCCATTGGGATTGACCAGATATTTTTAAAACCGGATAAAGACCAGAATTTTCAGTTTAAAGAGAACAGCGTAACCTCTCCAGTTTACCAGTTTTATGCCTATAACCAGCACAAAATGTCGCCAAAAGACCTTTATCCGAAATGGGGTCAGACAATCAACCTGATTTATCGTAACACCCCTTTCTCTGATTCGGTGAGCAGCCAGTTTGCCTCAATAGGTTATCTGTACTTCCCGGGTTTTATGCAGCATCATGGGATAAAAATTTACGGGGGATACCAGAAAACGGTAACCGGAAATTACAGTTACAGCGATTTGGTGGCTGTACCCAGAGGTTATTCGGATCTTGACTATCCTGAATATTTCAGTATCCGAAGCGACTATGCATTTCCAATTGCATACCCTGATTGGAATGTGCCCGGCGCTTTTTACCTGAAACGTATCTATTCAAAAGTGTTTTATGATTATATGAGAGGATATGCCCCGGATAAGATGGCCGATTTGTCTTCAACAGGTGTGGAATTGTATACCGACTGGAATTTTCTAAGTATTTTGATCAACGTTAAGCTGGGAGGACGGGTTGCGTACCGTATTACCGAGGGCGATTGGCGTTATGAGTTTTTGTTTGGATTTAGCCCTAATTAAAAAGAGGTATTATTTTTCTCCAGTCTCTAAATGGTTAAAGTAATCTTTCCGGCTGATCTGTTCCAATATCTGGTCTTTATCAACGAAGTTTGAAGATATTAAAAGCTGATACCACTCCCGGGCTTTTTCATAATTTTTTAGTTCGGCATAAACATCAATGATGTTTTCGTGCAGATAACCGAACGGATAGTCGGGATGCTCTTTTACGGCTTTTTCAAACGAAGCCACCGAAAGCTCCGGATTGCCCGATTTGTATAAGCTGAAGCCCATGTCAACATCGTGGTTCATTTCTTTGTTAATGATTATCCCGTAAATTGTAAAACAGTTCGCGTTACAATCTTCGATAATATTGATATAGTCAGGAGTCTCATAAAAGCCGAAAAATTCCAGTTCGAAGGTTAGTTCTTCCCCTGGTTTATCAAATTTATAGGTGTTTGGACATACCGGGATACCCGATGCTTTCAGAAGGTACGCTTTTTTCTTTCTCTTAAGTTCCTGGATGTATATAATCTCGTTAGCACAGAATTCACCGCCTTCTACCTTGTTTTTTAGGGTCAGGGTAACCAGAACACTGCTATCGGAAACATTGATCTTATCAATGACCATGGGATGTGTTGCCAACGCGAAATTAGGTTTTATGATCGCTTGTGAGAGAAGAGGCACCGAAATAATCAGGGAAATCAGAAAGATAAAAATACTTTTCACAGGAAGATTTTTAATGTTTATCAAAAGTACGAACAAATAAAAACCCACAGCCTTCGCCGTGGGTTTTTATGACATAAATCAGTTTATTTATCTTTTTTACTCAAAATAGCAATATCCAGTCCAATGGATAATGCCCATGTTGATTTTTCAAAGGTTTCGCCGTAAATAATCGGTGGTGTTGAACTGTCTTGCATCGTATAGGTATCCTGATTGTAAAGTGTGTAAAAACCACCAAATTGTAATTTAACAGCATCACTGAAGGCTAATGCGCCACCCAGCCCGAATGTTGATGAGGACAGGCTGTAGCTCAGATCTGATTGGTAATTTTTATTCACACCGGTGATAGCCGCCAGGTATCCTCCACTCAACAAGAAATTTTTGGTTACATTCCATTCAGCTCCGACTGCATATTCAGTGAAGTTACGGTCAACAAGTTCCGTACCGTCTTTAGCGGTTGTCCAGTCAACACCTTTGTCGAAATAGGTGTGGTAGCCTGCCTGAACCGTTACTTTTTCATTGATCCGGTACCTTCCGCCAATCGACAGGAAAGCAGGGATGTCAGCGTTAGTTATGGCGCCATTGGGGAACATTTCGATAGGTTCTCCTGTCTCAGGGTCGATACCGATAACAAATCCTTTTCCGGGAACGGTTTCATTTGTCAGGTCCATTTTAGTCTTAAACTCGTATTTAATACCAAATGTCAGGTCATCGTCAAGGAAAGCGAG
The DNA here is from genome assembly GCA_002389465.1 of Bacteroidales bacterium UBA4459. GTDB lineage: Bacteria > Bacteroidota > Bacteroidia > Bacteroidales > F082 > UBA4459. The sequence goes on from DGOT01000164.1 coordinate 14,440, forward strand.
GTTTACTCCAACAATCGGTGTGATCCCGCTTCCTGTTTGTTTCACGTCCGCTTCCTGGTCACCCATCAGGCCGGCACCGACCGTTAATTCTGTGGCTTGCTGATCAAGAATTCCTGCAGTTTCGTAATAAGCACCCTGCACCTGGTTAATATTCATATTGTTAACTACATCCGGCGGATAGCCAAACTGGATCAAACCTCCGGCCATTAACGCAGCCTCATCAGGCGTGATGAGTCCGGCTTCTACGGTTTGGTTTATCGTATAATCTCCAGCACCAAAATCAATGAGTGGCTGCATTTGCGAACCTACATAAGTAGCCTGTGCGGCTCCGGCAGATGCTTGCTCGGCAACACCCAGCATAAATGCGTCAGCTCTGACAGAACCTCCGGCAGTTTTAAATTCTATGTCTTGAACATGGCCCTGGTAAGTGTTGGTAGCCATCACATAACGGGCACCCGCATAAATGGAGATAGCATCGTTGATAGCAAAGCTGATACCGCCCTGTAATCCCAAGTAAACCGATGTTCCTTCGAAGGAAATGTCAGCTGAGTAACCCGTTACCCCCATAGGGGCAAAACTATGGGCCAGTTCTGCAAAAGGTGTTTCGATCAAAGGCAGCCCTTTGTCGAACGTGGCGTCGCCACCACCGCCAATGGGGTTGAAACCGATCGAGAAGGCCCATCTTCCGGTTTTGTAAGCCATATAAATGGAAGGAAACAACGGAGTAGTGATGTTTCCAACATACTCATCGTTGTTCAGATACGGATAACCGCTGGTGATTGTTCGTTTCTGAAAGATAGATTGGTTGCTAATGGAAATGTGAAACCCGTCTTTCAGTTTGGTTAAACCTGCAGGATTGTAAAATACAGCATCAATATCAATAGATGCATCCCGCACCAGCATGCGTGTCCATGCCGTACTTTGGTTGGTATTTTGCACCAGCCCGCCGGCATATGTAAAGCTAAATACCAGTAATACAGTCAATAATGTTAAAGTAAATCTTTTCATGTTTGTAATTTTGGTTATTATTGGTGGCTAATATAAGATTTATTTAAATTCTGTGTTTTTATTAGGTAAAGGAAAACAAAAAAAAAATTGAACAGCCCGTTGTTTAAAACTTACTGCTTTGTAACTACTTAAGTTCCCGCTTCCAGCATGTAAACTGTAAGAAAATTGATTAACCGGTTGATTTAGAATAAAGTTAACTTTTTTATTTTTTGTTTTCCTTTATTCACAGCTGGTAAAATAGACACTCGAAAAAGTATTATTTTTGCTTTTCTTTTGCATTAACGAAAGATAAATTATGTGGGCGTTGTTTTTAAAAGAAATCAGGGACTTTTTGAGTTCTTTGACAGGATACATGGTAATGATCGTATTTCTGGTGATCATGAGCTTGTTCCTGTGGGTATTCCCAACAGATTTCAATATTCTCGACTATGGTTATGCCAACGTTGACGGCTTGTTCATCATAGCTCCCTTTGTATTTCTTTTTCTGGTTCCTGCAGTTACCATGCGTTCATTTTCGGAAGAGCAAAAGGAGGGTACGCTGGAATTGTTGTTTACACGGCCTCTGACTGATATGCAGATCATCATGGCTAAATACCTGGCGGGCCTGGTTCTGATCATTCTTTCGCTGCTGCCCACACTGGTTTATTTTGTTTCGGTGTGGTACCTCGGCCTGCCACAGGGAAATATTGATGTAGGAGGCTTCCGGGGGTCATTCATTGGCTTGCTGTTTCTTGGAGCGGCTTTTGTCAGTATTGGAATATTTGCCTCGTCGCTGAGTGATAACCAAATCATTGCTTTTATCATCGCTGTTATATTAAGCGCCTTTCTGTACCTTGGTTTTGAATTTATCTATTCGATGGAATTGTTCGGGCCGGTTGATCTGTTTATAAGATCATTAGGCGTCAGCGCGCATTACAGTGCTGTTAGCAAAGGAGTCATTGATACGCGGGACGTGGTTTATTTTCTAAGCGTAATTGCTGTCTTTTTGTTTCTCACAAAGTTATCTTTAGCACGCAGAAAGTGGTAAGAGGAGATCGTATGAAAAAAGCTAAACGAAATATCAAAGTAAGGTACATCAGCGGTTTTGTCCTGACGCTTTTGATCATTATTGCCCTGAACATTATCAGCTCAAAAGTGTACACCCGCTTCGACCTTACCAGTGAGAAGCGGTACACACTGTCGGATGTAACCAAACAGCTAGTGGAGAGCCTGGACGATATCGTCTATTTCAAAATTTATCTGGAAGGTGAATTTCCTGCAGGATTTAAACGCCTGCGCCGTGAGACAAAAGAGCTGCTTGACGAATTCAGGGCTTACAACAAGAACATACAATACGAATTTATCAACCCTTCGGAAAGTGAGGACACCGATGAGCGCAATGCTACGTACCAGTTGCTGATACAGCAAGGACTAAAGCCAACCAACCTACAGGTGAAAACCAAGTCGGGCCTTGAGCAGCAGGTGATCTTTCCGGGTGCTGTTGTTTCATACCGTAACAAGGTACTGCCTGTAGAGTTGCTGGATGCACAGATCGGTGTGCCTCCGGAAGCTGTACTCAATAACTCAATTCAAAACCTCGAGTTTAAATTTGCCAGCGTGCTGCATAAACTCACCCGGAAAGTAAAGCCGAGAATAGCCTTTATCGAAGGACACGGCGAGCTGGATAAAAAAGAAACTTATGACATAACCTTTTCCCTGCAGGACAACTATATAGTGGAACGCGTTAAGATGGACGGGCAGGTAAATGCATTGGTCAATCGTTCGCTGATCGACTCGGCAACGATGGATTTCCTTATCGAACCAAAATATTCAGCTGTTATTATTGCCAAGCCCGATTCTGTATTTTCTTCGAAAGACAAATTTATCCTGGATCAGTATCTGATGTACGGAGGAAAAATACTGTGGCTGATTGATCCTGTTTTGACCTCTATGGACAGCATACAGATGACGGAATCAACGGTAGCGGTTGAAAATAACATTAATTTACAGGATCAACTATTTAGCTATGGTGTGAAGTTGAATACGGATCTGATTATGGATTTGAATGCGTTGCCTATACCGGTACGTACCGGACAGGTTGGTGGCCAGCCGCAGATTGATTTTTTCCCCTGGTATTATTTTCCGTTGATCACATCGGTGTCGCAGCATCCGGTTGTACGGAATCTGAACGCTATAAAAACACAATTTGTGAGCAGCCTCGACACGTCACGTGTACGGAATGTGGACAAAACAGTTCTTCTGCAAAGTTCGCCCTATACGCGTACCGTAGGAGTTCCTGCGGTGATCAGCCTGGCTATTATGAGCGAACCGCCTGACGAACGATTATACAGCGGACCACCAAGGTCGGTGTGTATTTTGCTTGAAGGGGTGTTTGCATCACATTTTCGTAACCGCATTCCTCCTTCGCTGGCCGATGCCAGAGAGATCGGTTTTAAGGAATACAGCGACAAGACCAGTATGATCGTTGTTTCAGATGGTGATGTGATCCGCAACCAGTTTCACATCCCTGACGGGTATCCGTTGCCGCTGGGTTACGACCAGTTTACTAAAGAAACATTTGGCAATAAGGAGTTTATATTGAATGCCCTGAATTACCTGACCGATGGGCCGGGATTAATCTCCATTCGTTCACGTGAGCTGAAATTGCGTTTACTTGATAAAACAAAAATTGATCACGGCCGGCTGAAATGGCAACTGATTAATGTGATGCTTCCGATACTGGTTGTTCTACTTATTGGAGTTTTACTTGTATGGTTAAGAAAGAGAAAATACGCACGATAACTGAGAAATTATGCAACGAAACAAAATCATTCTACTGATAACTGTCATCCTGTTTGTTGTGGTAGCCTTTTTGCTGGCCCGGAATCAGTACAGTACGCTAAAAGAGAAAGAGTCGGACTTTGCGGTGCGGGATACAGCTTCGATAACCAAAATCTTCATTGCTGATAAAAAAGAGAACAGCGTACTGCTCGAAAGAAGCGGATCAGGGTGGCTGCTGAACGGAGCCTACAATGCCAATACAAAAGTCGTTGATTTTTTGCTGAGTACTATGAAAAGGATACGG
>DGOT01000203.1:0-181 GCA_002389465.1 Bacteroidales bacterium UBA4459
ACAGACTCATAAACTGGTGAGTTTTCCCATAGTGCTTGTTTGCAAAGATTACTGGGGAGGATTAATCGACTGGATTAAAAATACAATGATGGAGCATGGTATGATCTCGGAAAAAGATCTGGACTTATTCTATTTGGTGGATGGTGTGGAAGAAGCGGTGGAAGTGATCGAAGATTTCTAT
>DGOT01000203.1:280-2851 GCA_002389465.1 Bacteroidales bacterium UBA4459
CCCTCCGCTTCAAGCGTCCCGCTTGAAGTATTAATTTCAGGAATCAGTCAATAACAATCTTTTTATGATACCTTCCTGTATCGGTATTGATCAGTAAAAGATACATCCCCTGTCGAATATGGCTGATGTCTATGTCTGTTTCTTTTGATCTGTTGATTACTTGCTGCATAGCCAGTTGTCCTGTAAGTGAATAGACTGCTATTGCCAGAATTTGTCCGGAGCTAACGGAAATATACACAACATCATCTGCCGGGTTAGGGTAAATATTGACTTCAGCTTCCGTTGCGGTATATTGAATAACTCCCGGTAAAACTTCTGCCGATCCGTTAAAATATTCCAGCCCTCCCGAAAAGTTCCCTGCGATCATTTCCAAATGTCCGCTACCTGATATGTTGGCAAGAGCAGCACTTGTCCTATAACCCCTGTCGAAGGAAACATCCGTAGTGTCCAGTAATTCGTTCAAATCAGCCTGGTTGAAATGCCCATTCAAATTACCGTCAATATTATTAAAGTAGAACAATATTCCCTGTTCGGAGCCCACGACGAGCAGGGTGTTATTTTGTGCATCCCTGAAAAACCAGGGGGTGCTGTAGCCATTGTACGAGATCATCGGGTCGGTTACATTGATTTTTCCCAGACTGTCTGTTACATAAACGAAATTGGGTTGCGCTGCTGAGCCTTCATTTCTGTAGTAATTTATATTACCGCCTTTCTCTCCGATCAGCAGGTCTTTCAGCCCGTCTTTGTCGAGATCAAACAGCTGTGGTGTGCTGTAATCTCCCACATCAATTCCTTGATAATGGTTATCGGCAACAGTCAAATTGCCGCCGTCATTTCTCACGAAGATCAACTTGCCACCTTCGTTGCCGATAAGCAAGTCGGTGGCATTGTCGCCATTCAGGTCGGCAAAGGCCGGGTAAATTCCCAACAGGTCTTCACTCCATAATCCGGCAAAATTATTATCATATAACTCGAATTGCGGATTTCCTGCAGTGCCCGTATTTCTGTAATAGGCCAAACGTGACCTAAATACCGAGCGGAGAAAATAATTTTCGTAATAAGAGTATTGATACGCACCGTAATTGCTTACGAACAGGTCGTCCTGTCCATCACGGTCCCAGTCGAACAACACCGGATAAGCTCCAGAGCCTCTGTCGATCATATCCGCCTGAAGAAAATCTTTCGTGTATAAAGTAAAATCAGGTTGGTTGTTTGCTCCGCTGTTGAGGTAAAGCCACACGCTTTCCTTGTCTTCCGAAATAAAAGGGTTCGGGTCAAAGGGGGAGACGAGCAGATCTTTTTTCTCGTCGTTATTCACGTCAATATAAGCTGCTGCCGGCATGGAAAACAATTGAATGTTTTCTTCTGCCGAGGGAAAGAGGGTGTCAAAGGATGTGATGAAAGCTTCATCAACCGTTCCTCCGTTGTAAAGGGCAAAAATGTTCGGATAATCCACATCCCCCAACAACAGGTCTTTGTCGTTATCTGTATCCAGGTCAAGTAATAGGAAAGTAGAACCTGTATGTCTCAGGTCTCTTCCAGGCATTTCCTCCTGGTAAGATTTCATGAGGCATGTGTCCAGATAGATTACATTCGACTCGTCACTCTCGGCAAAATGTCCCCAACAAAACGTTACTTGCTCGTAGTCCAGTGAGTCTGGAATGCCGTATTTTTCCATCGACATGTTTTGGTGCATCTCAACAAATGATCCAAGTCCCCAGAAAGTAAGGATGTCAAGATCGCCGTCGTTATCCACATCTGTGATGCCCGGATAATCGGCATATGTGACATAAATATTCACATAACCACTTCCCTGGTAAGAAGTGAGGTATGGATAAATCACGCGATCGAATTTCAGAACTTCATCAGAAATGTTTTTATACACCATCATGCTGGCATAACCCGGTGAGTAAGTGAAAATATCGTTTTTCCCGTCCATGTTGTAGTCGGCAAAGATGGCCCATTCATAAAGATCCGGGATGTGATCAGCATATTCCTGTCTGAGGCTGTAATCAATAGTGTTGGGTACTCCGTTGTTAATGAAACACATTTTACGGTCGCCTTCGCGGTCAAATGCTATCAGGTCTTTAATGCCGTCAAGATTCATGTCCAGTTCGCCAAACTGCATGGAGTTCATCCCTCCTGCCCATGGGTAAGCAAAAGGAGACTTTGACTCTCCGGTTACCTTTATTTCCTGCGCTCCGACAGTTAAAGTAAGGCTTATAAAACCTATGAGCATTATCAGGTTAAAGAGGTGCAGGCGGTAAATTTTATAGGGCGATAAGAACTGCATTTTTAAAGGATTTCATAATTTAAGTCAAGTGTAAAAGTAAACAAATATTATTCCTATTTTTGACCTATGGCACATATATTAGTAGTTGACGACGAAAGCAGTATCAGGAAGACGCTTAAAGATATTCTGGAGTTTGAGAAACATAGTGTTGAAATGGCCTCCAACGGTCAGGAAGCGCTTGATTTTATCCATGATAGGGAGTTTGACGCCGTGTTGCTGGACATTAAAATGCCCGGTATGGACGGCCTCGAAGTGCTGGAAAAGATGATGCAGGAGCA
>DGOT01000203.1:2885-4277 GCA_002389465.1 Bacteroidales bacterium UBA4459
AAAGGAGCGTACGATTTCATTGTCAAACCACCCGATCTGAATCGACTGCTGATTACCGTACGTAATGCCCTGGACAAAAGTGATCTGGTGACACAAACACGCCAGTTAAAAAAGGTAGTGGATAAAAAATATGAGATCGTAGGTGCATCGGACAAGATAGTAGATCTGAAAAATATGATCGAACGCGTAGCTCCAACCACAGCCCGGGTATTGATAGAGGGGGAAAATGGTACGGGAAAAGAACTGGTAGCCCGGCAAATCCACCTGCAAAGCATGCGGGCAAAATCGCCTTTCATTGAAGTCAACTGTGCAGCTATTCCTTCTGAGCTAATTGAAAGCCAGTTATTTGGTCATGAGAAGGGGTCGTTTACAAGTGCTATCAAGCAACGTAAAGGTGATTTTGAACTGGCCCATGGCGGCACGTTGTTTTTAGATGAGATTGGGGACATGAGCCTCTCTGCGCAGGCTAAAGTGTTGCGTGCTCTGCAGGAAAATAAGATCATTCGTGTTGGCGGTGAAAAAAATATCCAGGTGGATGTACGGGTTATTGCGGCCACTAACAAAGATCTGAAAGCAGCCATCAAAAGCGGAAAATTCCGCGAGGATCTATACCACAGGCTGGGGGTGATTATCATGCAGGTGCCTCCTTTGCGCGACCGGAAAAAAGATATTCCGCTGCTGGTGAATCATTTCGTAGGGCATATATCGGCAGAACAGGGGAGACCCCCTGTACCGATTGAAGAGAAAGCCATAAAAATGCTGCAGGAACTTCCGTGGAGTGGGAATGTGCGCGAATTGCATAATGTGGTAGAACGATTGCTCATCCTCTGCTCCGGAGAGATTACTGTAAAAGATGTGGAACGTTATGTAAAACCAATGGTGATCTGACACACCGCCTTCCTTCGGTATGATTTTTGAAGAAGGATTTACCCTGTAATACAGGGAATTTTGTAACTTTGCACTCCTTTTTTGGGAAAGAAGTTCTTAGACATATGGGGCTGACCGGTTTTGACAGCAAGGTGAATGGATAAGTAAGCATGCCGAGCCATGTGATAAAGCTCGTAAATCCGTGTCGCACAACATTAATTGGCGAAAATAATTTTGCTCTCGCAGCTTAATCGAAGTACAGTAGATTAGCTTCATCCCTGGTCTAGGTTACCGGGGACGGGACGGTTCGCAGGTGGAGATACCCGATTCCGGCCTGATTACGAACCGCACGAAATTTCGGGCTGGTTCCGGCTTTGTCTCGCAGCCGGAATGAGATTAAAGAGGCTAAGGCAAAGTTTTGGGTGTTTGTTCCCGTGCATTGCTCGAAAATCAATAACAAACTAAGCGCGTAGAAAGCTTATGTGTTCCTTGTTTGGACGAGGGTTCGAATCCCTCCAGCTCCAC
>DGOT01000144.1 GCA_002389465.1 Bacteroidales bacterium UBA4459
GACATATTGTGCTCATATTCTTCCCGGATCGTATGCAGCAGGTGTTTCTGTAGCTCCCCGGCTGTTTGCCCGGCCACAATATTTCTGGTGATCAGGTTCGGTGGATTGATCCGTTCCAAAAACATGGCCATCCGCTCGTAAGCCTGTAATTTATAGGTTATAACAACTTTATCGGAAACTATTTTTCTTTCAACGATCATTTTCAACCGTTGCAATTCCTGTTCATCTTTTAAAAACTCAAATTGCCGGGTATTTTCCTTTAAAAAATAACGGAGCATAAGGTACACCATGATCATAACAATTATAGCCGGTACCAATATCAATACAAAATCTCTTAAAAGGCTCATCGTCTTAATTTTTTGTTGGCTTCTGTTGAACTGCAAAATAACAATATATTTTTAAACCCGGAAAGTAAAACAGCACTTCCTTTTAACTTGCCTTATTTCATATTCATAACAACTCCTCTTAAGCTAATCCATATGGTTGATCATTAATAATTCACGATCAGATCATCAGAATTATCCTGTTTATTCTTAGCTGTTTCCGCCAATAAATCAGTATATTTGCCCTCTTTAATTTTGAAACCAATTTGTTGATGGACAAAAAAATATTATCCGACAGACTTTTATCGATGACCGTCTCGGCTACGCTGGAAATGACCAGCCGCAGCAGGGATTTGAAAGATAAAGGTTATGATGTGATCGCTTTAAGCATCGGCGAGCCTGATTTTAACACACCGGAGCCGATTAAGGTGGCCGCTAAAGAGGCTATCGATCATAACATCACTCATTACCCCCCCGTACCCGGGTTTCCTGAAGTACGTGAAGCAATTGCCCAAAAACTGAAAAGAGATAATGGTGTCGACTTTAAAGCAAGCCAGGTAGTTATATCAAACGGCGCCAAGCAATCAATTGCCAACGTTTTTTTATGCATACTGAATGAGGGTGATGAAGTGATTGTCCCGGCACCTTACTGGGTGTCGTACCCTTCGATGATACAAATGGCCGGTGGGAAGACCGTTGTAATTGACGCCGGCATTGAAACGGATTTCAAAGTGCTTCCTGCACAGATTGAAGAAGCCATAACGGATCGTACCAAAGCTTTTTTGTTTAACTCACCCTGCAATCCTACAGGAACCGTTTATACGAAAAAAGAACTGAAAGCCATTGCCCGTGTATTCGAAAAACATCCGGATATTCTGATTATTTCAGATGAAATTTACGAATACAACCTGTTTGAAGGAGAACATGTCAGCCTGGCGTCGTTTAACAGTATCAAAGACCAGGTAGCCATTATCAACGGTGTATCCAAAGGTTATGCTATGACAGGATGGCGCATCGGGTATGTAGCTGCTCCCCAGGTAATTGCTGATGCCTGTAACAAAGTGCAGGGGCAATACACCTCCGGCGCAGGATCCATTTCGCAAATGGCCGCCCTGGAAGCCATCAGCACCGACCCAAAACAATCGGCCGAATTAAAAATGATGGTTGCCGCATTTAAAGAACGCCGTGATTTACTGATCGGCCTGCTGGAAGACATCCCGGGCTTTGTGACCAACAAACCTAACGGGGCGTTTTATTTGTTTCCGGATGTAAGTTATTATTACGGTAAAAGCGATGGCACAACAACCATCTCCAACAGTAACGACCTGTGTTTGTATTTGCTGGACAAAGCCCACGTAGCGCTTGTACCCGGTGAAGCTTTCGGATCGCCACAGTGCATCAGGATCTCGTACGCTACTTCAAAGGAGCAGATAACCGAAGCTATGAGCAGAATGGCAGCGACCCTGAAAAACCTGAAGTAATATTTTTCAGAAAATACGGTTCTTACTATAAATTGAAGGACTTTTATTATTTTTGATTTACTAACACGATAAACCTTATGCTGACAACTGATACCGTTTCAAGGTTATTCTCCGAATTTGACAAGCTCAACGTACTTATCATTGGTGACGTTATGGTGGATGCCTATCTGTGGGGGAAAGTGGACCGGATTTCACCGGAAGCCCCCGTACCCATTGTAACGGTTACTAAAAGAGAAAACCGGCTGGGAGGGGCTGCCAATGTAGGTTTAAATGTAAGATCGCTCGGAGCCACAGCCTACCTCTGTGCCGTGATCGGCAAAGACCCGAAAGGAGCCGAATTCCTGGAAATACTTGATAAGGAGGGCATCCCGAAACAGGGAATCGTGCAAAGCGACAGCAGGGTGACAACGACTAAATTCCGGGTGATTGGTAACAACACCCAGCTGCTGCGTGTTGATGAAGAACAAACAGATCCATTGAATGAAAAAGAGATTTCCGACCTGTTTTCCAAAATTAAAAACCTGACCGAGAGTAAAAAGATCGACGTCATTATTTTCCAGGATTACAACAAAGGAGTAATCACGCCATCACTCATACATGAGATTGTCAGCCTGGCAAACGCTAAAAACATACCGGTAGTAGTTGATCCGAAAAAAGCTAATTTCCTGCATTTCAAAAATGTTACTTTGTTCAAGCCGAACCTGAAAGAAATAAAAGAGGGGCTGAATTTTGACTTCGATGAAAACGATCAGGGTGCACTTGAAAGAGCCATAGGTATGTTACAGGAAAAGCTGAAGTCTCAAATTATCCTGAATACTTTATCGGAAAAAGGTGTTTATGTAAGGTGGAATGAGAATGACGCCTACCGCTCAGTAAAAATTGCTGCGCACCTGCGTAATATCTCGGACGTTTCCGGAGCCGGGGATACGGTAATCAGCGTGGCTGCCCTGTGCCTGGCACAAGGCATGGGCGTACCTGACATAGCTGCTATTGCCAACCTTTCGGGAGGCCTCGTATGCGAAGAGGTTGGCGTAGTTCCCATCAATAAAACAAAACTGCAGGACGAAGTAATTCGTCTGCTTACCCCCTGACGCAATGGCACAAACACCGGACAATAGCGGCAAAAAAGTACGCGTGGAAGCTATGTTCAACGACATTGCACCCAGATACGACTTTCTGAATCATTTTCTTTCTCTGGGTATTGACATCCGCTGGCGTAAAAAAGTGCGCAGGCTTATCGCTCCCATACAACCAAAACAAATCCTGGATGTGGCCACCGGCACAGGCGACCTGGCTATCGAGCTGGCCCGGCTGAAGCCGGAAAAGATCACAGGTGTTGATATTGCTGCCAACATGCTCGAAATTGGTAAGGAAAAAGTTGTGGCTAAAAAATTGGAGAGCACAATCGAGTTACTGCCGGGTGACTCGGAAAACCTTCCTTTTGAAAACAATTCATTTGATGCCGTTACCGTTGCTTTCGGTGTGCGCAATTTTGAGCATCTGCAAAAAGGACTGAAGGAAATGTACCGGGTAATGCGTCCCGGAGGCATGGTAGCCATTCTTGAATTCTCAAAGCCTAAAGCTTTCCCCTTCCGGCAGATCTATAACTTTTATTTCAAATACATTTTGCCCGGCCTGGGCAGGATGGTATCGAAAAACGAGGAAGCCTACACTTATCTTCCTGAATCAGTTAGTGCTTTCCCTGAAGACCTGGCATTTATAAATGAATTGAAAAAAGCCGGCTATTCAGCAACCAGCCAAAAAAGACTTACTATGGGTATTGCTACTTTATACACGGCAACTAAAAAATAAATGCTTCATCCGGATTGCAGATTTTTAAAATAAATTACCTTATTTTTGCCGGCCTGATTCAATAAGCTGATACTAATATCAGAACAAATACGTTTAATTTAAAATTTTTCTTTGAAGAGGTTAATCATCATATTTGCGATACTGCTTATCAACATTACTTTCAGTAACGGGGTGAGGGCTCAGCGCGACAGGGTGATGAACCTGAAAACGTATAACCAGCAGCCTTATCATTTTGGGTTCATTCTTGCATTGAACCAGATGCATTTTACGGTGAAAACCATCGACAGCCTGCCGTTTATTCGCTGGAGCGGTGACCAACTGCCCGAAGATCAGGGATTGGTGAATATTAACTATGCTCAGGTATTAAGCATTAATGCCAAGCCAACACCGGGATTTACCATTGGCATTCTCGGTAGTTTGCTTTTACACCAATACATTGATATGCGATTTTCGCCGTCACTCTCTTTTGGTGAACGGGTTTTAACTTATCATATTCTTACGGTAAAAGATGACGACACATCAGCTTTTTTTGTCGATAAAAACATCACCTCCACCCTACTCGATTTTCCGCTCGATTTTAAGTACCGATCCAAAAGGTTAAATAATTTCGGCATGTACGTATTGGCCGGCGTAAAATACTC
>DGOT01000064.1 GCA_002389465.1 Bacteroidales bacterium UBA4459
TTCAGCATTATGATTAACTTTAGGGCTAAAATTCAGAATAAAGTGCTGCGCACTATTATCATCGACGATGAAGCCCATGTTCGTGAATCACTGGCTGACATGCTGAAACGCCATTGCCCTAATGCAAAAGTTGTCGGCCGGTCCGAAGGGGTGAAAAGCGGGCTCAAAGCCATCCAAACACACCATCCCGACCTGGTCCTGCTCGACATCAAAATGAAAGATGGGACTGGATTCGACCTGCTGGAACAAATCGAGAACATCGACTTTAAGATCATTTTTATTACCGCTTACGATCAATATGCCATTAAAGCCTTTAAGTTCAGCGCCCTTGATTACCTGCTGAAACCGGTTGAATCTACTGACCTGAAAGAGGCCATTGACAAGGCTGATAAAATCTCACAGCAAGAAGTGAAGACCCAACTTAACACCCTGGCCAATAATTTGCAAACCGACGACCAATCGAAAAAGAAGATCATCCTGAAAACTTTTGATAACGTACACCTGGTAAAGGTGAGGGACATTGTTTATGCAGAATCGGACGGGCGTTATTCCACGATTTATCTTGCATCGGGCGAAAATGTTATCGTTTCAAATACGCTGAAACATTACCATGAAATGCTGGGGGATTTTGGTTTTTACCGGGTGCACAAATCCTACCTGATTAATCTTGAGCATATACGTCGCTTCGAGAAAGCGGAAGGGGGATATGTAATCCTGGAGACTGGAGCCAAAGTGCCGGTTGCTTCGCGCAAGAGAGAAGAATTACTCGAATTGTTTGAACGCATCAGCGAATAAGATGATAATCAAAGGCCTAAAAATACCGGTTCTCATTTTATTCGTCTTGCTGCACCATATTTCTTTTTCACAAGCGTTCAATGATATCGAATGGTATGATGTAGATAGCCTTTTAAAAGTCTTGCCTGATCAAACCGGAAAAGACAAAATGCACACCCTCAATGCACTGGCAGCTTCACTTTCCTTTGAGGACAAAGAACAATGCCGGTATTATGCCAATCAAGCCCTTTCACTGGCTGAAAAACTGAATAATCAGGAAGGTGTAGCTGCCGCCCAAAGGAATCTTGGTCGGATGGAATTTTACGATGGTAATTACCCCGGCGCCCTGAACTACTATCAGAAATCTCATGCTATTTATGAATCACAGAGAAACGCATACCTGGTAGCACAGTTGCTTGAGGATATTGGCACAACTCATTTTTTTGCTCGGAATTTTGAAAAAACCTTTGAGATTATTCATGAGGCTTTAGCTGTGTACCGGAGTAAGGACAGCAATGGCAAAACAATTGGAGATGTACGAGATACGATGTCTATCTATTCACGGGTTGGGCTGCCATATCGTATGACAGGCCAATCTGATATAGCACGAACGATCTATTTGAATTATATATACATCGGTATAAAAAACAATTTCGAGATTACTGATATGATGTTGCATAATGGTTTGCTGGCCATGTGCTATTATGAACTTGGTAATAATGACAGTGCATTTTATTATTTCAAGCAGGCAGAAAACTATCCGGATGCCAATATGAGTATTCGCGCTCTGAAACATGAACATATTCGGAGGATGGCTGGAATCTACGTTGAGATAGGTAATACTGATACTGCAATAAGTTTATTGAAAGATTCCTATCAATGGTTTTCAGAAAGGGGGTTTTTAAAACAATCACAACTAGGATCATATCAGCTTGGAGATATTTATTCTAACACGAATAAGACTAAGCAGGCAGAATTTTACTACCTCCGGTCAGAAGACTTACTGAAAGAGATGATCAAGAAAGGTTCATATTATCGATTTGATTCACTAAAATACATTGTTTCCTGGGGTAGTGAGCTATATTTACCTTTTACCAAAAAACAAATGAAAGAAGCTATTTATGGACAAGCGGTAAATCTTTACTATCATCTGTATAAAATGTTTCTTAAAAAGGGCCAGCTTAGAGAGGCTATGATTTACCTTACGGCCTGCTCAGATGCAAAAGATACACTCAGGGTGTTGACAATTAACCGCGAATCCATTGAAATTCAGACACGATATGAATCAGCGCGAAAAGATGTTGAGATAGAATCATTATCACAGCAGAATGAGCTGAAAGAATTAAAACTGGCTCAAAACCGTTGGATATTGATTGGGCTTGGCGGATTAGTTATCCTGATAATTTTACTGGCTATGATATTAACAAGGCAAAATAAGATACGCAATAGGCAGCAAACTTTAATGTTTCAGCAGCGCTTGCTTCGTACCCAGATGAATCCCCATTTTTTATTTAACTCATTGGCGAGCATCCAGAATTTCATCATAAAAGAAAAACCTGCCCTGGCCAGCGATTATTTAAGCCGGTTCTCAAAACTGGTAAGGCAGATATTGAAAAATTCTGTTGAAGAATATGTACCGCTGGAAGATGAGATCAACAGCATTGAAAATTACCTTGAGTTACAAAAAGTCCGTCATCGCGACATGTTCGAATACACCATCGATGTTGATGATTCTATCGACCTGGAAACAACGCTTGTCCCGCCCATGCTGGCACAGCCTTTTATCGAAAACTCCATAGAGCATGGATTCAAACTCAAAGAGGATAAAGGATATATGAAAATCTGCATCGAAATGAAAGGTAAAATGATCCGTTTCGAAATAGAAGATGATGGAATCGGTCGGGATAAAGCGAAGCAGATCCGGCAATCACAAAATAAAGATCATAGCTCGATGTCGACTGATATAACCCAAAAACGGATAAGTGTCCTTAATAAGAAGCTGAAAAGGAAGA
Organism: Bacteroidales bacterium UBA4459; assembly: GCA_002389465.1. GTDB lineage: Bacteria > Bacteroidota > Bacteroidia > Bacteroidales > F082 > UBA4459. The sequence goes on from DGOT01000064.1 coordinate 2,787, forward strand.
TTACGCTTGATATCATAGACCTGAAAGATGAATACGGAAAAGCTATCGGGACAAAAGTAGTTTTCGAAATACCTCTTTTTTAATAATTTTTTAGCCCCCCGCTGCCGCACGATTGTATCGTGTGGCCAATTATAAAATAATAACAACGCCATCCAATAATCCTTTCATTCCACAATAATCCGAAGCACTACTATATAAATAATCTTCCGGTTTAGACACGAATCCTTCATTTACCGGATTGTTGTGTAAATAATCCAACTTCTCATCTATGACTTTATTGCTCCATAATTCTATCGGCTTATTATCATGCCTCCAAAACTGGTAATTATGCACATTTGATGCTTTTTTGCACACGTTTCAAATATTTTCAACATCCATTCCTTTTTCTTTACGGCAATAACCCAAGCTATCGAGAATAATATCTTTGTATTCATTTCTTGTAAAAACATCTATCCATTCAACAACAGCAAAAGTGACAAAATATGTACCTTCAGGATTGTGAAACTTGTAGTTCCTGCTCATTGTAGTATCAAATATAGGATTTCTTTAGCTTAGTCAATCCTGTGAGTTTATCTTCCCACACGAAAGATTCGTGCGGGAGCGGGCTTTACAAGATCAAAGCCTGCTGCTGCGCAGTTGGTCTTTTTTATTATCCCGCAGGCCTGCAAACAAGTTTGCGCCTGCGGGATAATAAAAAAGCCCGGCACTCTGTGCCAGGCTTTGATTTTGTAGCGGGGGCAGGATTCGAACCTACGACCTTTGGGTTATGAGCCCAACGAGCTACCNNTGCTCCACCCCGCAATATATTTTTTATCATTTTTAATGAACGTTTCTTCTGTAGTGGGTGATATTCGAACCTACGACCTGGCGTACGCCCGAGCTACCACTGCTCCACCCCGCAGTATGGTAAATTGGAGTGCAAAGATATATTTTGTTTCTTTGCTGTGCAAATTTTTTAAAAAATATCATGTCGCACAAAGCCGGATTCGTGAATATTATCGGGTACCCCAACGTAGGTAAGTCAACCCTGATGAATGCTTTGGTGGGTGAGAAACTTTCAATAATTACCTCAAAAGCCCAAACAACACGCCATCGTATTATGGGTATTGTTAATGGTGATGATTTTCAGATCGTCTATTCCGATACACCGGGAATCATTAAAAATCCTTCCTACAAGATGCATGAGTTTATGAACCAGTACATCGAAACGGCGCTTCTTGATGCTGATGTTATGCTGCTCATACATGAATCGGGTCAGCAATTTATGGAAGAGGAAATTATAAACCGGATTAAGAAATCTGCTGTACCTGTTGTAGTTATTATCAACAAGATTGATCTTACCAGCCAGGAACATGTTGTGACGGAAATGAACCAGTGGAAATCGAAGTTGCCAGAGGCAGAGATCATACCTGTTTCGGCACTGAGAGCATTTAATATCCCGAAAGTGTTTGATGTTATCCTGGATTTACTTCCCGAAAACCCGCCTTTTTTCCCAAAAGATGAACTTACTGACCGTTCGGTTCGTTTTTTTGTTTCGGAAATTATCCGTGAAAAGGTGTTCCTGAATTACAGAAAAGAAATCCCCTATTCAGTTGAAGTAATTGTTGATGAGTATAAAGAAGAGCCTAAACTGGTTAGAATATCTACAACTGTTTATGTAGAACGGGAGTCGCAGAAAGCTATTATCCTGGGCCACATGGGTAAATCCATCAAAAAAGTTGGCACCGAAGCCCGGAAAGATATAGAGGAATTCATCGGCAGCAAAGTGTTTCTTGAAATTACCGTCAAAGTGAACAAAGACTGGAGAGAAAAAGAAAATATGCTGAAAAGATTCGGCTACGATCATTAATTTTGCCTTACATTTAAAAAAAATATCATGAACAACACCGTTGCCATAGTCGGGAGACCAAATGTAGGCAAATCAACTCTTTTTAACAGGCTGACACAGAGCAAGGAAGCTATTGTTGAATCAATTAGCGGGGTTACACGTGACCGCATTTACGGTAAAAGTGACTGGAACGGGATAGATTTTTCGGTGATTGACACAGGCGGTTATGTATATGGTTCGGATGATACATTTGAAGAAGAGATCAGAAAACAGGTGCTGTTTGCTATTGATGAAGCCGATGCCATTGTGTTTGTTGTGGACATCCGGGAAGGAATTAATCCTCTGGATGAAGATGTAGCCGAATTGTTGCGCAAGACTGATAAAGCTGTTTTTATCGTTGCCAACAAAGCCGACACACCTAATGTCAGTGAACTTTCCGGCGAATTCTATGCCTTTGGCTTAGGACAGGTGTATCCCATATCTTCCATAAACGGAAGTGGCACAGGCGACCTGCTGGATGAAGTTGTCAAAGTATTTGATATCTCTAAAAAAGATGAAGAAGACCCTGATGTTCCACGTATTGCTGTTGTCGGAAGACCGAATGTTGGTAAATCTTCTCTGATCAATACCATGTTGGGTAACGTACGTAATATTGTCACGCCGATAGCAGGCACAACACGCGACAGTATATACACGAAATACAACGCATTCGGGCATACCTTTATGCTTGTGGACACCGCCGGGCTGCGCAAGAAAGGTAAAGTGTACGAAAATATTGAGTTTTACTCTACCTTGCGCACCATCCGTGCTATTGAGAGTTCAGATGTCTGCCTCGTAATGATTGATGCCCAAAGCGGTATTGAAAAACAGGATATCAGTATTTTTCATCTGGCCGAAAAGAATAAAAAAGGGGTTGTTGTTGTGGTTAACAAATGGGATCTTATGGAGAAAGAAACCAACACCCACCTCAAATTTAAACAGCAGATAAAAGAACGCATTGCCCCGTTTAATGATGTTCCGATTGTGTTTACATCCGTCCACGAAAAGCAAAGGATCTACAAAACCCTGGAACTGGCTTCACAGGTATTTGAACGGCGGCAGCAGAAAATCCCCACCTCCAAACTCAATGATATCTTACTGCCCATCATTGAAAACACACCGCCATCTATGGCCTCGAGAGGCAGGTACATCAAAATTAAGTACATCATGCAATTGAAGACAGCCACGCCACAGTTTGTATTCTTCTGCAACCTGCCCGATGATATCAAAGAATCGTACAGGCGTTTTCTCGAGAATAAAATCAGGGAGAATTTTGATTTTAACGGTGTTCCCATTCAGTTGTTTTTCAGAAAAAAATAAATCAGGTGGATTCTATCAGAATAGACAAATGGCTTTGGGCTGTCAGGTTATTTAAAACCCGCACACAGGCATCGGATGCCTGCAGAGGGGGTAAAATAAAAATAGCAGGGCAGAACACAAAACCATCGCGGGAAATTAAAGAAGGAGAAGAAATAGATGTTCAGCTGGCAACGATCAGAAAGAAAGTCCGGGTGAAGCAGTTGCTGAAAAACAGGGTAGCTGCCAAACTAGTTGATGATTATCTGGAAGACCTGACGTCACCCGAAGAGTACGAGAAGATGGAGATGATGAAACAGTTGAATTATGAACGCAGAGAACGGGGAAAAGGGCGGCCGACAAAAAAAGAACGCAGAACCATCTCTAAACTAAAAGACAATAAATAATCAATATGATGATGACGAAAAAAATAAATGGTTTCAATGCAGCCGCACTGATTGTACTTTTAACAGTATTCCTGGTCTTTTCGTGTTCCAAAAGAACACAAACATTCAGTCTGGCATTTTATAACGTAGAAAACCTGTTCGACACAATTGACGACAAACATAAAAACGATAACAAATATCTGCCCGACAGCAAAGTTTCCTGGAATACGGAACGGTATCAGCACAAACTGGACAACATCACCAAAGTGTTTGCAGCCATTGATTCCACAGAGCTTCCGTCCGTAATCGGACTTGCTGAAATAGAGAATATTGCTGTGCTCACTGACCTTGTCCATCATCCGACCATATCGGCGGCAAATTATAAAATACTGCATCAGGAAAGTGAGGATGAACGGGGTATTGACGTGGCACTCTTGTACCGCCCTGATAAATACACTCCTGTCGAAACCACGTATATCAAACTTGTATTTCCTTTCAACCCTACCAACGGCACCCGCGATATACTGTACTCAAAAGGATTAGCAAATGACAAGGACACGGTCCATATATTTATCAACCACTGGACATCGAGATATGGCGGGCAGGAGAAAACGATACCCTTCAGAAAATATACGGCTCAGGTACTTAAGGTATATACCGACTCTATTTTCAGTGTAAATCCGCATGCTAACATACTTATTGCCGGCGATCTCAACGATAATCCAGATGATGAAAGTGTAGCTGTGGACCTTGGCGCTGTTGAGCCGGTACAGCCCTACCTTAACAAGAGGCTGTACAACCTTTCTGTAAAGCAATATAAGATGGGGGGCGGCTCATTGTATTACCGCGGTTGGGATATGTTTGATCAGATTATTGTATCAACGCCCGTACTGACAGGTGAAAACGGCATAAAAGCCACTTCGCGCGACCAGACCGTTGTTAAAAAAGACTGGATGTTGTATTATCCTAAAAGAGGAGAGCCCAGGCCAAGCCGTACAGCTACAAGCCAGTATTACGGTGGTTACAGCGACCACCTTCCGGTATTTTTAAAAATGATTACTGAATAGTATCAGCAGGTTCTGGCTGGGTGAAGTATTTGATCTCCAGGAGTTCTCCGTCTTCGTCATAAAATCTCCATTCGCCGGATTTAATCCCGTTTTCAAAGGTTCCGGTGTAGCGTACCTGTCCGTTGGGATAATAAGAAGTAGTGTTTCCTTCCATCTTTCCTTGCACAAATTCACCTTCACTCCACAAACTGCCATCCCTGTGGTATGATTTCCATATCCCGTTGCGTTTTTCATCTTTCAGAGCACCTTCTTTTAAAAGA
>DGOT01000213.1 GCA_002389465.1 Bacteroidales bacterium UBA4459
CCTACACTCCAGTAAGTGACGATTAATACCTGTCGATGCAGTTCAAATCGGCAAAGGCCTGTTTCAGGCGTTCTACCATGGAAAGTTCACCAGCCTGGAGCCATTTGCGTGGATCATAATACTTTTTGTTGGGCTTGTCGTCACCTTCAGGATTTCCGATTTGCCCCTGTAGATAATTGAAGTTGCCGGCAACATATTTTCGTACACCGTCCCAGAAAGCCCATTGGGTATCGGTGTCAATATTCATCTTGACCACGCCGTATGAGATAGCCTCTTTGATTTTTGCCGGTTCTGATCCTGATCCGCCGTGAAAGACAAAATTGACAGGATTGGATTTCAAATTAAATTTTTCGGCAATGTATTTTTGTGAATTGGCCAGAATGACCGGCTCAAGCTTCACATTTCCGGGTTTGTACACGCCATGCACATTTCCGAAAGCTGCCGCAATGGTGAAGTTAGGGCTGATTTTTGAAAGAACTTCATAAGCTTCGGCTACTTCTTCGGGCTGGGTGTACAATTTCGAGCTGTCGATACCTGTGTTGTCAACGCCGTCTTCTTCTCCTCCTGTAATTCCCAATTCGATTTCAAGCGTCATATTCATCTTACTCATCCGTTTAAGATACCGGGCACATACCTCCAGATTTTCATGTAAAGGTTCTTCCGACAGGTCGAGCATATGCGAACTGAAAAGCGGTTTATTGTGCCGCGCAAAATAAGCCTCGCCCGCATCCAACAGTCCGTCAATCCACGGAAGTAATTTTTTTGCCGCATGGTCGGTATGCAGAATTACCGGAATACCGTATATACTCGCCAGCTGATGAACATGGAGGGCACCGGAAATAGATCCCGAAATAGCAGCCATCTCCCCGTCATTCGAGAGTCCCTTGCCTGCATAAAAAGCTCCTCCTCCGTTAGAAAATTGTATCATTACCGGTGAGTTCACTTCCTTTGCCGCCTGCATTACGGCATTGGTGGAATTGGAGCCCACTACATTGACAGCCGGCAGGGCATATTGTCCTTCTTTTGCTGCTTTAAAAATTTTATTCAGGTCGGTCCCGGTGGCAACACCCGGTGCTACATATTCAGATAATTTTGTCATGTGTATTTTATTTTATCTCAGTATTAAAACGCAAATTTACATGAAATTATAGCAACGGTTCCCATAATAATTTGATATTCTAAATAAAGTTGATTGCCTGCATTCACATATACGGAACAAATGTATATTGCAATCGTTTGTGTAATTAAATACATATTCGATAAATCCAATATGTCAGGATTTTATATCTTTACCCGCTCTAAGCAAGTGTTTTGTGTTGCACAAACACCTGAGTTTCTTTAAAATAAAGCAAAACACTATGATTAAAAAGGTTTTAGTAGCTAACAGGGGCGAGATCGCCATACGTGTCATGCGTTCATGTCGTGAAATGGGGATTCAGTCGGTAGCCGTATTTTCGGAAGCCGATCGTACATCCATGCATGTCAGGTATGCCGATGAAGCTTACTGTATTGGCCCGGCGCCGTCAAATGAGAGTTACCTGGTAATTGATAAGATCATTGAGGCGGCCAAAGAAAGTAAGGCAGACGCCATTCATCCCGGTTATGGATTTTTATCTGAAAATGCTGAGTTTTCTGACCGTTGTAAAAAGGAAGGGATCCTGTTTATCGGTCCTTCTTCGTACGCCATTAAGACAATGGGCGATAAAATAACAGCCCGCAAAACCATGCAGCATGCTAACGTGCCGGTTGTTCCGGGAACAACAGAGCCGATCAAGGATTTGGATAAAGCCGTTCAGGTGATTCGCAAAATCGGATTGCCCGTGATGATAAAAGCCAGCGCCGGGGGTGGTGGAAAAGGTATGCGCCTGGTAGCTAAAGAAGAGGATATTCTTGCAGCCGTCAGCTCGTCAAAGTCGGAAGCTAAAGCTGCTTTTGGGGACGATTCCGTTTATATCGAAAAATACATCAATTCACCCCATCATATCGAGTTTCAAATTTTAGCCGATAACCACGGAAACTGCATTCATCTTTTTGAAAGAGAATGTTCGGTACAACGCAGGCACCAGAAAGTAATTGAAGAAACACCCTCACCCATTATGACACCCGAAGTAAGGGAAGAAATGGGAAAGCATGCAGTGGCAGCTGCTAAAGCAGTGAATTATTCAGGTGCGGGCACTATTGAGTTTATTGTGGATGATAACCTCAATTATTACTTTCTGGAAATGAACACCCGTTTGCAGGTGGAGCACCCAATCACTGAAAGAGTTGTACAGGTTGACCTAGTAAAAGAACAGATAAAAATTGTCAATAATGAGCCGCTGAACCTGAAACAGGAGGACTTGTCGCAAAACGGTCATGCCATTGAATGCCGTATTTATGCCGAAGATCCGGAGAATAATTTTATGCCTAATCCGGGGCTGATCAAACACATTACGGAACCACTCGGACTGGGCGTACGGCATGATGGTTACGTGTACAAAGGATATGAAATTCCTATGTATTATGATCCACTTATTTCAAAATTGATCGTTTGGGCACCTACCCGCGAAGAAACTATTGACCGTATGAAGCGGGCGCTGTATGCCTATAAAATAATCGGGGTTAAAACATCCATCCCGTTTCTGAACAGGATCATGGATGTCCCTTCATTCAGGCAGGGAAGATACAACACACATTTTATTCAGGATAATGAAGAATTCCTGCTAAATGAAGAAAAACCATCACAGAAGCTTAAAGACATTGCTTCTATAGCTGCGTTTTTCAGTTATCTTAAAAAAATAGAAAAACACCAGTCTCCGGTAAACCTTAACGGGGCTTCCAAATGGAAGGTTTTCGGTAGAAAAAAAAGTCTTGAACGCCTGTAATTATAAAATCTGACAGCTATGCAATACGATATTAAACTGAATGATGAGCAGTATAAGATTGAACTGCTTGACCTAAAAAATAACAAAGCAAAAATAGCTTTGGACGACAGGATTTATGAAGTTGATATAACTGAGGTAGAGAATGGCGTTTATTCCATCATACTGGACAACACATCGTTTAACGTGGAACTTGTTGAAACCGAAAACAAAAAATACAATGTGAATACATTGTACAATTCGTACGATATTGAAATCATTGACGCCGAAACAAGATATGCCAACAGCCGGAAGAAAGAAGATGTTGATGATGCTTCGTTTATATCGACACCAATGCCCGGAAAAATCGTGAAAATTCTAGTAAAAGAAGGTGATGTGGTGAAAGCGGGTGATACACTAATTATTGTTTCCGCTATGAAAATGGAGAGTGAATACAAAGTAGGGAGTGATAAAATCGTTACAAAAGTACTTGTTAGTGAAGGAGACGCTATTGACGGACACCAGAAACTAATCTTACTGGAAGATATTGAAAACAATTAAAAACAGATAACATGTCGTTACAATCAAAAATTGGGTTACTGGAGCAAAAACGGAAACAAGCGGAACTCGGTGGAGGAAAAGAAAGGATTGAAAAACAGCATAAAGCAGGCCGGAAAACTGCAAGAGAGAGGATTATCACCCTGCTCGACCCGGGTACTTTTGTGGAAATCGACGAATTTGTTACCCACAGAGCCACAGAATTCGGGATGGACAAAAACAAAATTCTGGGCGATGGCGTTGTAACCGGTTACGGTAAAATTGAAGGCCGGCTTATGTTTGTTTTTGCCCAGGACTTTACAGTATTTGGCGGTTCGTTAAGTCGGGCCAATGCTGACAAAATCGTAAAGATCATGGATATGGCCATGAAGATGGGAGCGCCGGTTATCGGCCTCAACGATTCGGGCGGTGCTCGTATCCAGGAGGGGGTGCAGAGCCTGGCAGGTTATGCCGATATATTTTACCGTAACGTACGCAGCTCGGGTGTGATTCCACAGATATCAGCCGTACTCGGCCCTTGTGCCGGCGGGGCGGTTTACTCACCTGCTATCACCGATTTCATTCTGATGGTAAAAGAAACATCCTACATGTTCGTTACCGGGCCGGATGTGATAAAAACTGTAACCAACGAGGAGGTTAC
>DGOT01000104.1 GCA_002389465.1 Bacteroidales bacterium UBA4459
TTAATGTCGATAAATAGAGTTAATTTTTTTATCTTGACAAATATAAATTTGATGAATTATATAATTATCTAATAAGATGTGTAAGGAGGGTCCTCAAAATGAAAATCAGCCAGTTGGTCAAACAGACCGGAGTATCTAAAGAGACGATTCATTTTTATATCCGGATAGGTCTTTTACGCAAACCTCGCAAATCAGGCATTAATACAGCTGATTACAATGAACGTTATATTGAACAGATTCTGCTGATAAAAAATATTCGGGAAAATTATTACCTTCCGATCCCGAAAATTAAAAATTTCTTAAAAAATTATAACAAACAATCCTCTGCTGGACAGGCCAGTTCAAAATACCATAGCGAATTTAATCGTCCCCTTGAACGTTTGATAACCAATGAGGTTGTGGGCAGGGAGGCCTTTCATAAGGCCACCGGTTTAGGTCGTAAATGGATCAAAAAAGCCGAACATTGGGGCTTACTATCTCCCAATGTTAGTGATAATGGTCAGGTGATCTATTGCTCTGACGATGTTGCGATAGGCAAATTAATGGTCGATATGGATCAGCTCGGCTTTGGGCCGAAAGATGGTGGTGACCCTGAACAGCTAAAGATTATTTCCGATTTTATACGAAAGTATATTGTTAATTCATTTGAAAGTTTTTATCAAAACAATCTGGACAAACTATCTACTATTGATTTTGACCAGAAGAGCAGTCAGTTCCATGAAGCAATTAGTCTCTTTTTTTATCATCTGTATCGTAAAACATCCCGGGAAGTGATTCAACTTTTACAAAAATCCAAAAATTAAAACCTGAAAACTCTTAAGAAGAATAGGAAAGAAAACATGGCAACAAAATTTTTCAGTGAAAGAAATATAGAATTTTTGCTTCATGAAGTTTTTGATGCTGAGTCTTTAACTCAGCATGAATATTATCAGGAGCATAATCGTAAAATGTTTGATATGGTCATCAAGGAGGCAAGCAAACTTGCCAGGGACCTTTTGTATCCAATTTTTGAAGAGATGGATCGTAATCAGCCGGAGCTGGTAGAGGGACAAATCAAAGTTCACCCCGCTGTAAAAACTATTCTGCATGAATTTGGCAGGGGCGGCTGGATTGCCAGTCGGGCTGCTTTTGAAAAAGATGGTGAGCAACTGCCCCACCTGGTAGCCGATATTTGTGATTTTATCTTTCAGGCAGCCAACTATTCTGCTGCTACCTATGCAGGGCTTACTTCCGGAGCCTCCCACCTGATTGAATCTTTCGCCGACACTCAACTGTATGATACCTATGTGCCCAAAATGCGCGCAGGAAAGTGGCAGGGAACAATGGCCTTGACCGAACCTGAGGCTGGATCATCCCTCACTGATATTGCTACTCTGGCAAAGCCCGGTGACCAGGATTATTACCTGATCAAGGGTCAGAAGATATTTATATCCGCAGGAGATCATGACTGCACCGACAACATCGTTCATCTGATGCTGGCTAAAATTATAGGAGCACCTGCCGGAGCCAAAGGGATCTCACTTTTTATTGTTCCTAAAAAACGAATGGCTGAGAATGGCAAACTAGTCGATAATGATGTGGTGACATCTGGGATTTATCATAAGCTTGGTTATCGAGGCTGCCCAATTGCGCAACTGAGTCTGGGAGATAAAAATGACTGCCGGGGCTGGCTGGTTGGGAAACCCCACAACGGGCTAAAATACATGTTTCAGATGATGAATGAAGCCCGTGTTGGAGTGGGACTGGGTGCTACGGCCATGGCTACAGCCGCTTATTATACAGCCCTGGAATACACAAAAACCCGTTGCCAGGGCAGAAAAATTTCACAAAAAGATCCAGCCCAGCCTCAAATACCTATTATTGAACATGCAGATGTTAAAAGGATGCTTCTGTTTCAAAGGGCAGTAGCCGAAGGCTCTTTGTCCCTCATCCTTCAGTGCAGTAAATATGTTGATCTGGTTAAGATCCTGCCTGATGAAAAAAAAGAAAAGTATTATCTGCTATTAGAACTATTAACCCCCATAGCCAAAAGCTACCCTTCGGAGATGGGTATTCAGGCTATCAGCCAGGGTCTCCAGTGTCTGGGTGGCTCGGGTTATTGTGATGATTATGCCTTAGAACAATATTACAGGGATTGCCGAATTCATCCGATCCATGAGGGAACCACTGCGATCCAGGGAATGGACTTGCTGGGTCGCAAAGTGGTTATGCAAAATGGCAAGGCGATTAAGTTATACGCAGGTGAGTTGCAAAAATGCATTGAGGCGGCAAAGAAATGCCCCGAGTTGGAAAAATCGGCAAATCAACTTTCCGAAGCCCTTACCACACTCCAGAAAGTCACTCATCATCTCTTTGAAATTGCCCAAACCAAAGGTCCCGAATATTTTCTTGCGGACGCAACCCTATATCTGGAATTTTTTGGTATTATCGCCATTGCCTGGCAGTGGCTTGTCCAGGGAATAACCGCCCAGAAAGCGCTTAATGGAAACGAAAAGAATGTTGATCGAATTTTTTACAAAGGAAAATTATTTACTTTAAAATATTTTTACGGGTACGAACTTCCAAAAATATTGGGACTGGCCAAACGTCTGATGGAAAGTGATGGGCTGACAGTTGAGATGACAACTGAACTGTTTTAGCCGCAAGTCAGTAATGATAAATTTATATTGGCTGGATTTGCATAAATAAAATGGTTCTGCAAGTCCTAAAATGAACGTGAAAAAAAGGAGATCAAGATGAAAAAATGTATGAGTATCTGGTGTAGTATCGTGTTTATTGTCGCTCTGCTTTTAGTTTCCGGCTGCGGGCATTCCACTAAAAAAGCAGAAGTAGAAAAGTCGATGGTCAGCTCTGAAGGAGTATTTGTTAATCAGGAGCTCGGCTTTTCTGTTGAATATCCAGCGGACAAACTTACTATTAAAGCGCCTGTTAAAGCGCCTTTATTGCTGAATGTAGTTGGCCCGAAAAAGTTACCGACATTAATGGCTCTTGCTCTTAACAAACCTGCGAAATTACCCCTTGAAAATTCAGGAATGCTGCTAATCGGTTTTTTGAAAAAAGCTTTTCCAAAATCTGAACGACATAAACTTCTTAAACAAGAAGTAATAACATTAGCAAATGGCAAAAAAGCCAATTACATTGAAATGAAATGGAAGTATGACAGGACTTTAACACTTGTTACAACAGGAACTATTGCCTATCAAGGTGAAAAGGCTGTTATCGTAATTGCCAGCAATGTTCCCACCGGGGTAACACCTATATCTGCCCTGGAAAGCTGGGTTAAAACATTGAAGTTCACCAAGTAGTAGGAGATTGGACCAGTCCGGCACTTTTTAGAAAAATAGTGTTTTTTTTACATAAACAATAAAGAGCGTAACAGCATGACAATCTTTCTGCGACAGCAGAAGATTGTCATGCCCATGTCTGTACCGGCCGGACCTTGTAACTATTCACTGCTACGTTTGCTCTATGTAAAAAGCGGACAGGAACTAAATTGTTCCGGTGTTATATTCAGGGGGTTTTTCTGGTCCTTTCTACATTGGCACTGTTTCAGTTAACTGGGGAAACAGATCTGCCGTATAAATAATACTAATTAAACGAGGAAACAGCCATGAATAAAAAATCGTTCTATCGATTTTATATTGTATTTTTAATCAGCTTTTTCTATTTCGCGACATGTTTCGCCGGAAACAAAGATGAGGTTAAAATAGCGTTGAATGCTGATCCTGAGACAATTAATATCCTTGAATACAAGACCTCCAGAGTTTTAACACCTTTTATTGATGCTATTCACCAGAGAGTCCTTGGTGAGACGGATTTAATAACCGGGATGCGTAAACTTGAGCTGGCTGAATCAGTAAAAGTAATGGAGAATAAAAAAGACGTTCTTTTGAAACTCAAAAAAGGTGTAAAATTTCATACAGGAGATCCTTTGACTGTTCACGATGTAAAATTCACGATCGAACAGTGTCAGGATCCCAGAAATGCCAATACTTTTGCAGGAACTCTTGATGAGATCGAATCCATGGAAATAGTGGATGATTATACTTTGATATTTCATTTTTATGAGCCATTTGCTCCATGGCAGGAAGTAATGCGTGTTGGAATCGCCTCAAAAAAATACTATGAAAAAGTCGGCCGGAAAAAATTTCGCAAAAATCCGGTTGGAAGCGGGCCATTTCGTTTTGTAAAACGCAGAATTAGTGAGCACATAATCCTGGAAGGAGTTGAAAATCATCCAGACTATAACGGGGAGTTTAAACGGATAAAATTGATGATTGTTACTGACCCGGTTA
>DGOT01000129.1 GCA_002389465.1 Bacteroidales bacterium UBA4459
ATGATCTTTTCTTCATGTTCCACAACAATGACCGTATTCCCGAGATCGCGCAATCGAGTTAGTACACCGATCAGCCGGTCCGTATCGCGTGGGTGCAGACCGATGCTGGGTTCGTCCAAAATATACATAGAACCCACCAGGCTGCTACCCAGTGAAGTAGCCAGGTTGATCCGCTGTGACTCGCCTCCCGACAATGAATTGGAGAGCCGGTTCATCGTCAGATACCCCAAGCCTACATCATTAAGAAATTTTAAACGGTTGGTGATTTCCACAAGCAAGCGGGAAGCGACTTCCTGATCGTGTTGGTTCAGCTCCATGGTGTAAAAAAAATGGTAGGCATCTTCTAGTTGCATCTCCACCAGTTCAGCAATAGCTTTGCCGTTTACTTTTACATAATTGGCATCTTTGCGCAGTCGGGTTCCTCTGCAATCGGGACATTTTGTTTTTCCCCTATAGCGGGACAGCATTACACGATATTGGATTTTATATGTCTGCTCTTCAACATGCCTGAAGAAAGTATGGATGCCTTCAAAATATTCGTTGCCATTCCACAAGACCTCTTTTTCTTCTTCACTTAAAAGATAATAAGGTTTATGCACCGGGAAATCGAATTTATAGGCGTTGGCTAATAATTCTTCCTTCCACTCTTTCATTTTTTCGCCTTTCCAGCAGGCAACACAATTGTCGTACACTGAAAGTCGCTTGTTGGGAATTACCAGATCTTCGTCAATACCGATAATGCTGCCAAACCCTTCACAGGTTTTACAGGCACCGTATGGATTATTGAACGTGAACATATTTACGCTGGGCTCTTCGAATGTGATACCGTCCAGTTCAAATTTATTGCTGAATGCGGCTGTTTTTGTTGTGTCATTCACCGAATAATCTATGAGGCAGGCTCCTTGCCCTTCATAAAAGGCAGTTTGTGCCGAGTCTGCTACTCTTGAAGCCAGATCATTGTCTTCTTTATCAATGATAATACGATCAATAACAAGATAATTCTTCCCGGTTTTTTCCTTGCCGCTGATGCGTTGCAGAACGTCTTCTATTTTTTCCATTTTACCCTTATAAATCATCCTGCTGAATCCCTGCTGCATCAGTACAGTAAGTTGTTGCTTCAGTGTGCGGTCGCCATTAAGAATTATTGGAGTATAAATAAGAATGGAAATGCCTTCAGGAAGGCCTTCGGAAAATTCAACTACATCAGTAACCGAATGCCTTTTTACCTTGCGTCCTGATATGGGTGAGTAGGTTTTTCCAATACGCGCATAGAGCAATTTGATGTATTCATAAACTTCTGTTGAGGTGCCCACAGTTGATCGTGGGTTGCGTGTTTTTACCTTTTGCTCGATAGCTATGGCAGGCGCAATACCTTTAATGGCATCTACATCAGGCTTATCCATTCTGCCTAAAAATTGTCGGGCGTACGAACTCAGGCTTTCCACGTATCTACGCTGTCCGTCGGCATACAAGGTGTCGAATGCCAGCGATGACTTTCCCGATCCGGAAAGGCCAGTAATTACAATCAATTTATTGCGGGGTAAAGCAACGCTGAGGTCTTTCAGGTTGTTAACACGCGATTTAATGACAACAATATAGTCTTTGGAACAAATTTTGTTTACATCCGTATACATCAGCAAATTGATTGAGCGACAAAATTAGAATAATATTTGCTTTTGTAGATTTTATATATATATTTGCATCAGTCAATCATCATTTATCAACTAACCAATAGGAGGACGATTATCGAAAAAACATTTACCTTTTTGTAACGACATACACAAAATCGGGTAATATGGATTTAGCAAAAGCTGATGAGAAACAACTCATCAAAAGCTATTTAAACGGTAATCATGCCAGTCTTCAAATTCTCATCAAAAGACATCAGAATCGCCTGTATTCTTACATCTTTTTATTAGTAAAAGATAAACAACTGGCAGATGATATTTTTCAGGATACATATCTGAAAGTGATCAATACCTTGAAGCAGGGTAATTACAGAGATGAGGGTAAGTTTATCCAGTGGGTCATGCGGATAGCACACAACCTTATTATTGATTATTTCCGTAAATCCAAAAAGGTATCTTTTGTTGAGAGTCAGAACAATGAGTATGATGTTTTTGACACCATACGTTTGACCGATCCTTCGGTTGAGGAGCGACTGGTAACCAAACAGATTCATTCGGATGTAAATAAGTTATTGCAGTATTTGCCGGATGAGCAGAAAGAAGTGATCATGCTCAGGTGCTATTCCGGTCTCAGCTTCAGGGATATTGCCGAACAAACCGATGTGAGTATCAACACGGCTCTGGGTCGCATGCGCTATGCATTGATCAACCTGAGGAAGCTTATAGAAGAGCGTAAACTGGTGCTTACAAGCTAAACCGTATAATGAAGATACAGAATCGTGTGGTAGCAATTCTCAACCAAAGAAGATAAGCTCCTGCACATTTATTTTCCTGTTAATTCAAGCGCATTCTCCCATTACCGTTGAAAAAGGTTTCTTTGTTTGGAAAAAATTCAGAACCTGAATAATATTTCATGAGATACCTGCGTTATTGATGTGATAAGTTAAGTTTCACTTAAATAATATACATGATAAAATACTTTACTCCGAATGAATCAAAGGATATTACAAAAAAACAAAAATCAAACAGCGGTATAAAAGAAACCGGATTTAGTCCTTCGAAATTGTCATTAAGTTTTGTTTTTGGCTATTCTGCTGCACTTAAAGTGATCAAAACAAATACGCTGGGTAATTTGGATATCCTTTTGAACTAATCGAAAGATTAGACAAGAAAAAGACAGAAACCGTTATGAATCATCATAGCGGTTTTTTTGTTATATTGACCCCTCAAAATGAAGTGATTTGACGAAAAAAGAGCGATTCCGGAAACTGATAGCCTATTTTCAGCAACACATGCCTGTGGCTGAAACGGAGCTTGATTACGGTACACCCTACGAATTGATCGTTGCCGTGATTTTATCGGCCCAATGTACCGATAAACGAGTGAACGTTATTACTTCAGATTTTTTTAAACAATTTCCTACTGTGGAAACTCTTGCCGAAGCAGATACAGAGCTTATTTTTGAATTGATCAAAAGTTGTTCTTACCCGAATAACAAAGCCAGGCATTTATCGGGCATGGCCAAAATGCTGGTAAATGAGTTTAACAGTACGGTCCCTGATGACGTGGATGAATTGCAAAAATTGCCCGGAGTGGGCCGGAAGACTGCTAATGTGATTGCTTCAGTAGTATTTAACAAGCCAGCTATGGCTGTGGATACGCATGTGTTCAGGGTTTCGGAAAGGATTGGACTGACAACAAACTCAAAGAACCCACTGCAAACGGAAAAAGAGCTGGTGAAGTATATTCCTGAAGAACTGATCCCACTGGCACATCACTGGCTGATCCTTCACGGAAGATATGTTTGTATAGCCAGAAAACCGAAATGTACCGAATGCGGACTGAGTAAGTTTTGCAGGTATTATGCAAAAAACCAAAGACTTGCCGGATGAAAAAAATGTATTCCATATTGCTATTGGTTCTGCTCATGCTATCTTTTTGGAGCCTGACAGCCCAGTCGCTGGTAGCCACCGATCCGTTGCCCAGAAATGTGGTTGTCGAAAAATTTAGCGGGCTTCGTTGTGGCTACTGTCCCAGAGCTGATGATCTTGCTCAGGAGTTAAAAGACACTTATCCGAACCGAATAGTTGTGGTCAATATACACCAGGGTAGTTTTGCCGAACCTCAGGGGGATGAGCCTGACTACAGAACAATATGGGGAGACTCGATTGCCGAACTGGCAGGGGTCTATGCTTATCCGATGGGAACAATAAACCGACACTTTTTTGATAGTGACATCACCGCAATGAGCACAAATTTATGGACTGTTAGTGCTCAGCAAATTATGGAGGAGACATCACCAGTGAATGTGGGTGTGCAGTCAACGTACGATTCACTTACAAGGAAACTGACGATACATATTGAATTGTATTATACGGCTAACAGTCTGTGTCATACAAATTTTCTGAATGCAGCACTCATACAAAGCCATATTATCGGCCCTCAACTGGGTGGGTCGGCTAACGATTACGATCATATGTATATGTTACGCGATTTAATTACAGGTCAGTGGGGTGATTCGATCAGCCCGACTGTTGAAGGAACTTTTATCGAACGTGAATATGTGTACGCAGTTCCCGAAGCCGTAAACGATATTCCGGTTGTTGTGACGGATTGTGATATGGCTGTATTTGTAAGCGAAACAAAAAATGAAATCTATACCGGAGATGTGGTAGATGCCGTCAACGGTACAAACCGTTATATTGGCGATATCAGCCTGGTTGACACAGTAAATATTAAAAAAGGAAAAGCCGGCGAATCAACGGATTTCTTTGTAACAGCGAAAAGTGCCCTGACCGGGGAAGAAGAATTTCTGGTAACTCTGGAAGCCGAGGATGTGCCTGATGATTGGGATGTGTCGTTCTCTTTCGGAGATCAATCATTTTCCGATACGGCGATAATAACACTTAACCATAACACGGAAGAACAATTTATTTTTCATGTAAGACCGGGACAAACAGCGGCCTACGCTTCTTTCCGTGTTAAATTTCAATCGGTCACTTATCCCGAAGCACCCTACAGGTATTGTAAATTCTCTGTTATTTCCGGTGTCACCGACCTGGTAGTAAACGGGACAGGAGGACCTGAATCTGAAATCTATGAGTATGTGTTTACCGATGGGCTGAAACAAGCAGTCTGCAGCACGTATGCGGTTCTTTCGGCCAATGATTTTACTATGGGAATTCGTGACAGGGCTTTTGTTGAAATAAAAAACATGTATCTGAATATTGCCTGGACCTTTCCTGCGTTAACGATCCGCCAGATAGAGGCGGTAAAAACATTTATGGGCAGGGGCGGGAACTTGCTGATATCCGGCCAGGATATAGGATGGGATTTTATGAGTGGCTCATCTAACGCCCATGGGTCAACCGAAGCCGCTGACTTCTATACTCACTACCTGCTGGCTGATTATATTTCTGACGGAACTTCAGATAATAAGATTATTTACCCAAACGAAAATGATGAAGTTTACGGAAGCTTACCCGAGGCATTTCTGGTAGATATTTATGACGGAAATTTATTTCCCGATAACATAGCTGCGCGTCAGGGCGCTGATGAAGTTTTTTATTATCAGTCGAATAACAGGGCAGCAGTCATTAAGGCAGCCACCCGAAATTATAAGATGGTTTATTTTGCTGCCGGGCTGGAGATGATCGGGCAGACAGTTATTACCAACAAGATCATGCAACTGACTTATTATTGGTTCAATAATTCGTTATCAACTGAAGAATACGGAGAAAAGACATCTGCTGTTTATGCCGGACAAAATGAACCTAACCCGGCAAACGATAAAACCGTTATACAGCTTCATATGGAGCATAATGGTTCATTGGTGATATATAACCTGGAAGGGAAAATGATCAGAAACATACCCGTTATAAAAGGAGAAAAGGAAATAAGAATTGATGTTCATGGGTGGAAGTCGGGCGTTTATCTATACCGCATAATTTCCAGAACAGAAGCCAGTAGGCCGCGAAAACTGATCGTTAATTAAAAAAGTATTTTATAAAATTTTCAACGATTAATAACATGAGGAAAGGATAATTAGAATTATCTTTGTAGAAAGAGTGCACGCTATGATAAAATTAAAAAAAGGAGATACGGCGCCTGATTTTAAAGGGATTGATCAGAAGGGTGATACAGTACAATCAAGTGATTTCAGAGGCAGTAAACTGATTCTGTACTTTTATCCTAAAGACAATACCCCCGGATGCACAGCCGAAGCATGCAACCTGAGAGATAATTATGAAATGTGGTTATCGAAAGGCTATAAAGTAGCAGGTGTCAGTCCCGACAGTATGGCATCACATAAAAAGTTCGCTGAAAAGCACGAACTTCCCTTTCCGTTGATTGCCGATGAGGAGAAGAAGATTATCAAAGCATATGGCGCTTGGGGACCAAAAAAATTATATGGACGTGCATACGAAGGATTACAGCGCACTACTTTTTTAATTGATGAAGTTGGAAAGATTGAAGAGGTATTCACGAAAGTCAAGACGAAAGATCATACAAATCAGATTCTGGAAACAATTTAACACTAAATAATATGACCAGCGATAAAGCAAAAGAAAATAATGAGAAGCTAAAACAGCAAAAACTGAAAGCTCTGGAGGCTACGTTAGGAAAAATTGAAAAGTCATATGGCAAAGGCACTATCATGAAACTAGGGGATAATGCAATAGATACTGTAGATGTTATCTCGACAGGTTCAATTGGCCTCGATCATGCCTTAGGTGTAGGTGGGGTGCCCAAAGGGCGGGTTGTTGAAATCTACGGCCCCGAATCGTCGGGTAAAACTACGCTGGCCATGCACATTGTTGCCGAAGCACAGAAGGCAGGAGGTATTGCTGCTTTTATTGATGCTGAGCATGCTTTCGACCGCACCTATGCCGAAAAACTTGGAGTTGACATAGAAAATTTATTAATCTCTCAGCCCGACAACGGAGAACAGGCACTGGAGATTACCGACAGCCTGATTCGCTCATCAGCTATAGATGTCATTGTAATCGATTCAGTGGCAGCACTAACACCGAGAAGTGAGATCGAGGGTGAAATGGGCGATTCGAAAATGGGCCTGCAGGCACGATTGATGTCACAGGCGTTACGCAAACTTACAGCCAGCATCAGTAAAACGGGAACCGTTTGTATTTTTATCAACCAGTTGCGTGAAAAGATCGGTGTGATGTTCGGGAATCCTGAAACCACTACGGGGGGTAATGCGCTGAAGTTCTATTCCTCTGTTCGCCTGGACATCAGGAAAATAAGTCAAATAAAAGACACGGAGAATGTCACCGGAAACCGGACAAGGGTAAAAGTGGTAAAAAATAAAGTAGCTCCGCCATTCCGCAAGGCCGAATTTGATCTTGTGTACGGTGAAGGCATCTCCAAAGTGGGTGAGATCATCGACTTGGGTGTTGATTTTGATATCATCAATAAAAGCGGCTCGTGGTTCAGCTATGGCGATACCAAGCTGGGGCAGGGAAGAGATGCCGTTAAAAGTCTATTAAAAGATAACCCGGACCTGGTTGAAGAGCTGGAAGTCAAGATCATGACAGCGTTGAAAGAAGCTAATTAAACGTACTTTCTGTTATTTTCATTTTACATAAAAGTGATGAGAATCTTCATTCTTTTTTTCCTGTTATTTCTTTCCGTAGTTGCCTGCGATCATCAGGAAAAAACCTCTTCGGAAAAAGAAAAGGAAGCGGTTTTTTCAGCAGATTCAGTCCAGCTTATCACAGATCTGATCAGGAATGATTCGGCCAATTTCCGGCTGTATCTTACACGCGCTCGCCTGAATCTGAAACAGGGAAGAATAGATCCGGCCTTCAGGGATGTGAACACAGCACTGGACCTGAGTCCGGCAGATCCGGAACCGTTTATGCTCCTGTCAGATATTTATTTTATTATGGGTAACCTGGATAATGCTTTTTCCGCCCTGCGCAAAGCAGCCGAATTAGACCCTGACAATGAAGTTCCCTATGTAAAACAGGCTGAGGCATACCTGATTATCCAGAACTATTCGATGGCGCAGAAAAGTGTAGACCGGGCTCTTTCCATCAATGTAACTAATGCACGTGCTTATTTTTTAAAAGGTGTTTCTTTTTTGGAACAGGGCGACACAATGCGTGCCATTACTAATCTGCGTATCTCTGCAAACCTGGATACAATGAAATACGAAACCTATATGCAACTGGCTTCTGTTTATCAGCTGATGGACGATACTGTTGCCATTGATTACTATAATAAGGCATTAAGGGGTCGGCCAAATGATGAAAGGGCACTGTTTAGGCTGGCTAGATTCTACCAGGATTTAGGACATTACGATAAAGCGATTAACTATTACGAAAAGGTGAACCAATTCTATCCGTTGCATAAGGAAGCTTATTTTAACAAAGGGTATATCTATCTTGTGGAAGAAAAAGATTTCGATCGTGCTGCAATTGCTTTTCAGCAAACCACGAATATTGACCCTGCTTATGTAGAGGCGGTTTATAACCTGGGCAGGACGTATGAAGCACAGGGGTTGTATGATGAGGCAGCGGTAAAGTACAGAGAAGTTCTGGAAATGCATACGAATTATCCGCTGGCTATTGAGGGTTTAAACCGGATGAACAAGTAAACGTCAATATCCTAGGAGGGTGCCTCCCTGATAGACAATAAAGGAAACAATCCATGCCAGGACTGTCGTATACACCACTAAAAATAAGGACCATTTCCAGTTTCCCGACTCATTCTTTATAGCAGCCACAACGGCAATGCAAGGGAAATAAATCAGGATAAACAGCATAAAAGACAGGGCTACCAAGGGTGTAAACGTATGCTGTCCTTTCCGGGGGCCGCTCAGGTATTTCTGCTCCCTGATCTTCTCCACCAAGTTGCTTTCCTCAGCATCAGGTTCGGTTTGGTACAATACACCCATAGTGCTGATAACGATCTCCTTGGCAACCGAACCGGCAACCAGGCTAACGCCCATCTTCCAGTCGAAACCGATAGGGTAGATTACCGGCTCAACAAACTTTCCGATCTTTCCGATAAACGAATGTTCCTGCTTCTGCTGCTGTCGTTCCAATTCCAGTTTCTTGAGCTGTTGACTTTGTTCTTCCATCCACTGGTTTACCTTTTCGTTCGAAGTCCCTTCCTGGCTGATTTTAGCGGTATAGGATTGTTCGATCTGTTGCATTTTATTATCTGTTTCCCGGTCAATTTTCTCACCACGCGGAAAGTACCCCAAGGCCCAGATAATGATGGAAGCAGCAAGAATTACCGTCCCCATTTTCCGTAAATACTGCTCTCCCTTAAACCATGTTTGTTTTAATACCGATTTGAATACAGGTACTCTGTATGGTGGAAGTTCCATCACAAAAGGAATGGTCTGCACTTTGAAAATAGTTTTTTTCAAGATCCAGGCAAC
>DGOT01000031.1 GCA_002389465.1 Bacteroidales bacterium UBA4459
AACACTATGTTCACAACTGAAGGAATGAAAGAAATGTCTAAGAGGCTGGCAGCCTTGAGGAGGTATCTTTGACATTGACGGAAAATTAACTCAGATAGAAGAACGCGAGCAGAAGACCCAGGCCCCTGATTTCTGGAACGACCCGAAAAAAGCGGAAGAACTGCTGAGGGAGATTAAAAGCATCAAACAGTGGACCGATAAGTTCAGTGCTGCCGAAGAAATGTATAACGATCTGGAGGTGCTGGCCGAATTCTTTGAGGCAGGCGAATCGTCACAGGCAGAACTCGATACACAGTTTAAAATCGTTGAGAAAAAAGTGGCTCGTCTGGAATTTCTTAGAATGTTGAGTGCTCCGGAGGATAAATTCAATGCCATTATGAAGATCAATCCCGGCGCCGGAGGTACCGAGAGTCAGGATTGGGCCGAGATGTTGATGCGGATGTATATTCGCTATGGCGAACGCAACAATTTTAAGGTACAGGAACTGGACTACCAGGAAGCAGACGTAGCGGGTATTAAGTCCGTATCGCTGGAATTTGACGGTGACTTTGCTTTCGGATACCTGAAAGGTGAGAACGGTGTACATCGGCTTGTGCGGCTTTCCCCGTTTGACTCAGGTAACCGCAGGCATACATCTTTTGCTTCAGTATATGTTTATCCGGTAGTGGACGACACTATTGAAATCAACATCAACCCGTCTGATATTACGTGGGATACGTTCCGGTCGAGCGGCCCGGGCGGACAAAATGTGAATAAAGTAGAAACAGCCGTACGCTTGCGGCACGAACCATCGGGTCTGGTTGTTGAATGCCAGGAAACACGTTCGCAAGGTCAAAATCGTGAGAAAGCCCTGCAAATGCTACGCTCGCAGCTTTATGAAATTGAAATGCGGAAAAAGCAGGAAGCTCAGGAAAAAATTGAAGGCAGTAAAAAGAAAATCGAATGGGGGTCGCAGATACGTTCGTATGTGATGCACCCATACAAGCAGGTGAAAGATCTGAGAACTAACTACGAAACATCTAATGTGCAAGCTGTGATGGATGGAGACCTCGACGAATTTATCAAGCGTTATTTAATGGAGTTTGGTGGCGAGCAGTAAAAACTATGTGATCTTAAAGGCTAGTTTAACACCATCAATAATCATATCAGTTCCTATGATAGCCAGAATCAGCCCCATCAGTTTTCCGATGACCAGAATTATATTGTTCCCAAGCTTTCTTAACATGAGTTCACTGTACGTAAAACAAAGCCAGGTTAAAAATATCATCAGGGCAAAAACAGCGACAACAATGCCAATGTGAATAAAGTTGGCATCAGTTGTAAAGTTCATGGCTGCAACAATGGTGCCCGGTCCTGCAAGAATAGGGATGGCCAGTGGTGAAATAGCAATGCTGTCATCCTGAACCTTTCTTCCGGTACTGTGGATAGACGATTTTTTCGACATAAGCATCTCGAAACCCACGTAAAAGATGAGTATTCCTCCGGCAATTTTAAAGGCGGGAATAGTGATCCCGAACAATGTAAAGATAGATTTACCAAGGAGTATAAAAGAAAATACGATCAAAAAAGCTGTTAAAGTGGATTTCCGGGCGATCCTCTTTTTCACTTCCCCACTTTTCCCTTCAACCAGTCCTAAAAAGATCGGTGTATTGGCGATAGGATTCATGATAGCAAAGAATCCTGTAAATACTGTTAAAGCAAAAGTGAGCATATTAAGTTATCTTATACACGAGTAAGTTATAGAGGCAATATTACAAAGATTTATGCTTTCTTTTTCTTTTATTCAAAGTAAGAGATTCAAAGATAAGTATGGTGCATAATGAGCCGATGCCGCTGGCTAATATATCAGCGGAATCATACCATGTGCTGGCTCCCCACATGGGTGAGAACTCTTCAACTGTTAAAATGATAAATACCAGCAGTGCGCTCAGATACACAAAAAAGCGTGTGTGTTCTACTCTTTTGGCAATGACCCCGTTGGTAAAAGCAAGGCTGATGATAAAAGCGGCTATGAAGTTGGGAAAATTGCCTGATAGCAGATGGACCAAAGGAATATCACTATACTCAGGACGGATCACTTCCTTATTGAAAGAAATAAGACCAAACAGCAAGACAAACAGCAGGACATTAACAACAAGGAGAACTCGTTTCTTTTCTTTAGGTGTCATGAATAATCGGGTGTTATTGAAGTAGAGTAAATAGGAATAAAATTACGAAATTAATTAAAACCTGCTGTAAGCCGATAAAACAACCCGGCTTGACAGGCAAGCGGGATTTTACATGGGTAGCTTTGTTTACTTTCCTGGCAATACAGATGAAACGAAAAAAGAATACAAAGCAACAGAAGGATGATTTTTTTCATAGATGAATAGTTTTTTACGTGTTCATTTCCTCTATAAATCTGTTTACCGTACCTATCTGTTCCTAACGGTGGTAATATGAAAAGTTGGGCATTTTAAAACGCTTTACTTTCAAGTTACGACTAAATTTATTTATTGCTAACACCTTCATATTAAACGCTGTCTGCTAAACACCCTGTCTTTTTTGTTAGACAGCGTAATTGTTTATTCAGTATGTCCAGTCTTTATTGATTTGTAATTTGTATGATTCGTGGCTCGACTTATAATTGCCAACGTGTCTTTATTTATTGATAATTTGATTTTAATCCAACCATAGTTAAAGTTGTCAACGCCCGAAGGGAAAAAGCAAGCCCTATAACCTATGTATTTTTCGCCTTTTCCTGCAAAGTCATCTAAACTCAAATTTTGAATTTCTGTCCAATTTGAGGTTTCTGAAATTTCAAACTCTTCATTCAATAGTAATACTTTTTCTGTGTAAGAATTTGTTATAATGCTATTGTATCCATCACATACAATAAGATTACTGTTTACTTTCAAAATGGAAGAAAATTCAATTTGCTTATTTGAATTAATCTCAAATATTAAATCTTTACATGTTCCTGATATCGAATCATTCTTCTGAATGACTATTGTTTTATTTACGGTTGTAAAATCAATGTTATCATTTGTTTTATCAGGTTCTGTTTTATTACAGCTCATTGAACTTGCAAAGATTATTGTCAGGAGTAAGATTGCCATTTGTTTCATTAGTTCATGTTTTTAAGTGTTTTTATGTTGCCTATGGTTTGGCTGTGCCCAGTAAGAGATTTCGAAACACTGTAGGGAAGACTACAATTCTGTCAAAGTAATCAATAAGTGGTTGAATTCCATCTCCAACTAATGGATTATGTTGAATGTATTCAGTTCCAACATATAAATCAGTCGCTTTTTTTGGGTTTCCTTTATAAGCCATTTTATAAAAGGCTACCGCATTTTTTTATTCTGTTTTAATTTTTCATTCATAGGGATTTGTTTTTAAACTTGTTGCCAACTTATTTTATCCGTAACAAATATACCGAATAACATGTAGCATTCAGTGTTCTACGGCAGAAACAGCTACTGTTTCTTTGGACCTGTTAGTTGTTTTAATACACTTTTCACAGGCTTCTGGCCTACTTCTGATTCTTTGGCAGGACTAAATAAAACCTATAATGTTATTTTTTCCTGGCTATATAAATATCCGCCTCGATCATCTGGTTGTTTTTGTAAAAATGATGTACAAAATAGAGGTTTCCGTCCTGGTCAAGGGTGGGCTCGCCGGCAAACTGCGAAACGATCATTTCCGGTTCCTGCCATTCATCATCCGCTTTTTCCGATCTGAAAATAGCCGGCGTTCCATTGTAAACACGTGTGAACCA
>DGOT01000103.1:0-1627 GCA_002389465.1 Bacteroidales bacterium UBA4459
ATGTGTTTCATCAACAGGCCGTTTATTTCCGGAAAAAGCGGGTGTTGGGTATTGGCTTTATAGATTTTCTTGTTCCCTTCGCTTGCGGAAACCAACAAACCGGCCTCCTCGAAGCGGTTCAGCTCCTGGCGGATAGCATTGGTTGATTCACCGAATTCGGGTTCAAGGGAACGTAGGTAGGCGGTGTTGTTACTGTTCAGAAAAAATTTCAACAGCAGTTTTATCCGCGTTTTTGATGTAATCAGCGTGCCCAGCATATTGGTTTGTTTTTCATCTGTTGTTGAAACAGGCAGACGCTTTTTGTATGCAAATGGCTATGCATCAGCTTAAAACATATGCATATTTCAAACTTTGAGTAACAAATGTACTCATTCTTTTGAAAAATCAAATTAAAATTACTTTTTTTTTAGTCCTGAAAGCGGCGCTGTAGTGAGGGTTATCAACAACTCATTTTTGATAAAAAGAGGGCGGCCATACGGCCGCCCTGAACAAACAAACACACTATATAATATTCTGTTACTCTCTTGTTACATACGTTCAAACAGGCAGAATGAAGAGATTGAATGGACTGCAGTGCGTACAGCAATCTGCCATCTGTCCCATCTGTTTTTTTTCATTCCTGCGTCATGAGCCGTCACCAATTTTTAAATATAGTCGATTTTATACGCAGCTACTTACGGGTTTTTCTTCCGAAACAGAGATTTAGCAATTATTTAACAGTTTTTGTTAACATGCCGTTAAATTTTAAGCGGAAAACATGCTTATTTTAATGAATCGCCGGATTTAATTTTTAATCTATGACCATGCAACGGTATCATCACGTGCATCAAACCCGATAATCGTATATGGTCACAGGTAATTTATTTCCTTACTTTTGAAAAATGCAGCACACGGATCTATTATTGGACGTTAAAGGGCTTTCCGTACAGTTTCAAAACGATGCAAAACTTACCTATGCCGTGGAAGACGTAAGCTTTTCGGTGAAGAGCGGAGAATCTATCGGGTTGGTGGGCGAGTCAGGATCGGGGAAGTCCATCACGGCATTAGCTGTTATTGGTTTGCTGCCGCCCCAGGCTATTATCCAAAACGGGATGATCCGTTTCGGCAGTACCGACCTTCTGCAACTGCACAAGCAACGGGTCAGAATGTACCGCGGCAGCAAAATTTCCATGATCTTCCAGGAGCCTATGACTGCGCTGAACCCTGTTGTGCGTTGTGGCGAACAGGTGGCAGAAAGCATCCGGCTGCATCAACATATTGATAAAAAAGAAGCCCGGCAACAAGTTGTTTCGCTGTTTGAAAAAGTGAAGTTGCCCCGGCCCGAAGAGATCTACCGATCTTATCCACACCAGATTTCGGGCGGACAAATGCAGCGGGTGATGATCGCCATGGCGGTAGCCAACAAACCCGACCTGCTGATTGCCGACGAACCAACAACAGCGCTTGATGTTACGGTGCAGAAAGAGATTATCGCCCTGTTGAACGACCTGCGGGCAGAATACGGTATGAGTTTGCTGTTTATCAGCCACGACTTGGGTGTTATCGCCGAAGTGTCGGAACGGGTGGTGGTGATGTACCGTGGAAAAATTGTAGAGGAAGGAGCATCGGAAGATATTTTCCGGCATCC
>DGOT01000103.1:1677-3963 GCA_002389465.1 Bacteroidales bacterium UBA4459
AGAAGAAACCTGCAGTAAAACCTGTAAAACCCGTGCCTGTGCCTGATCATCCTGTAGGAAAGAATATCCTCGAAACCGAGCATCTGGTCAAAAAATACGTTTCGGGGAGAAGCCTGTTCGGTAAAGCCACTAACTATGTTTATGCCGTTAACGATGTAAGTTTTCAGGTCAGAGAGGGTGAAACACTGGGCCTGGTTGGCGAGTCGGGCTGCGGAAAAACAACCCTGGGAAGGAGTCTTTTGCGGCTGATAGAACCCGACAGCGGCGCCGTATATTTCGACGAGAAGAGGCTGATGCAACTCTCGAAAAGCGCTTTGAAGAAAGAACGGAAACAGCTTAACATCGTCTTTCAGGATCCCTATTCATCGTTAAACCCACGACTCAGTATCGGGCAGGCGATCATGGAGCCGATGACAGTACACAGCTTGTATAAAAACAAAACCGAGCGGAGAAAAAAGACCGAAGAACTGCTGGAAAAAGTGGGACTTAAAAAAGATCATTTCGGCAGGTATCCGCACGAATTTTCGGGTGGGCAGCGGCAGCGGATCGTCATTGCGCGCGCCCTGGCCCTCAGGCCGAAATTTATCATTTGCGACGAAGCCGTTTCGGCACTCGATGTATCGGTGCAGGCACGCATACTGAACCTGCTGAACAGCCTGAAAAGAGAATTTGGCTTTACCTATATATTTATCTCACACGACCTTTCGGTAGTGCGCTATATGTCAGACAGAATCATGGTGATGAAAGACGGAAAGATTATCGAAACCGGTGATGCCGAACGGGTTTACTTCCATCCGCAGCATGCTTACACTAAAAAACTCATAGCTTCCATCCCTGCCCTGGAAATTAATCATATTTAAGAAATTCGATTCAGAATTATCACTACTTTTCAGGCTTAAAAATTCAACAGCTGAAAAAACACAAATAAGACACAATATCTAATTAAATCATGGGGAAAAAACATAAAAAAAACCGCCGGCCAAAAGGAGCATTGGCGGGAATTATTCTCAGCAATTTTTCCGAGAATCCGTTCAGAGCATATAACTACAAACAGATTGCGCGCCAGTTGGGCCTGCACGACCAGGCCAGCAAGGACCTCGTTTTCAATATCCTGGAAGAGTTGCATCTTGCCGGTGAACTTCAGGAAGTAAAACCCGGCAAATACATGCTGAACCCTGCGAGTTCGGCAAATGCAGGACTTGCGAAGAAATATGTTACCGGCATCGTGGATATGAAAAAAACCGGCAAAGCCTATATCACACCCGACGAAGGCGGTGAAGATATTTTTGTTGCAGCCAACAACGTACACCGTGCGTTGCATGGTGACCATGTGAAAGTGCTGCTCTTTCCCAGGCGCAAAAGCCATAAAAAAGAAGGGCAGGTAGAAGAAATTCTGGAACGTAAAAAAACAACCTATGCCGGAATACTGGAGGTGAGTAAGAATTTCGGCTTTGTTATTCCCGACAACGAGAACATGCCGTTCGATATATTTATCCCCAAGAGCCAGATCAAGGAGGACATCAACGGCATGAAAGTAGTTACCCACATCACCGAGTGGCCCGAACATTCGAACAATCCGTTTGGTGAAATAATTCAGGTTTTAGGAAAACCGGGAGATAACAACGTGGAGATGCAGTCGATACTGGTGGAATACAATTTTCCGCTGGTCTTTCCAAAAAATGTGGAAAAAGAAGCCGACAAAATCGACACCACAATCTCGGAAACAGAGATCAGGCGCAGAAAAGATTTTCGGAATACATGGACCATCACCATCGACCCGTTTGACGCGAAAGATTTTGACGATGCCCTCTCACTGAAAAAACTGAAAGACGGTCTGTGGGAAGTGGGTGTGCACATTGCCGATGTGTCGCATTATGTACAGTCGAAAACGCTTATCGATAAAGAAGCATACAGCAGGGCTACTTCCATTTACCTTGTTGACCGTGTGATACCTATGTTACCGGAAGTGTTGTCAAACAACGTCTGTTCGCTGCGGCCCAACGAAGACAAACTCACTTTTTCGACCGTGTTCAAAATGAACGACCGGGCAGAAGTGGTAGACGAGTGGTTCGGAAAAACAGTGATTAACTCCGACAGGAGATTTGCCTATGAAGAGGTACAGGAAATCATTGAAACCGAACAGGGTGAGTTCGCCAAAGACATTCTTCAGCTGCATCAGTTTGCTACTATTCTCAGGAAGAAACGTTTTGAAAACGGGGCTATTAACTTCAACTCGGAAGAGATTAAATTCAAGCTGGATGAAGACGGGAAGCCTATCGAAACCTA
>DGOT01000103.1:4065-7665 GCA_002389465.1 Bacteroidales bacterium UBA4459
CACGATGAGCCCAACCCGGAAAAACTGAACACCTTTGCGCAGTTTGTAAAGAAGCTTGGGTTTAGCCTGAATGTGAGCTCACATAAACAGCTCGCCAGCTCATACAACATGCTGTTTAATCAAATCAAAGGCCGGGGCGAAGAGCATATGATAGAATCCATCGCCATCCGTACTATGGCTAAAGCCATCTATTCAACTGACAATATCGGGCATTACGGGCTGTCTTTCAACTATTACACACATTTTACTTCACCCATCCGCCGTTATCCCGACCTGATGGTGCACCGCTTGCTGGAACACTACCTGCACGGGGGTAATTCGGTAAAAAAAGATCCGCTGGAAGATAAATGCAAACATTCCTCAGATATGGAGAAGCTGGCTACAGAAGCTGAACGCGCCTCGGTAAAATACAAACAGATTGAGTATATGACCGATAAGATAGGGAAGATTCTGGAAGGGAATATCTCAGGCGTCAGCAAGTGGGGGATTTTTGTGGAGATTATCGAAAGTAAAAGCGAAGGGCTGATCCGGTTTAACGAGTTGAAAGATGACTATTATTACCTGGATGAAGATAATTACAGGATCATCGGAAAATCACATGGTAATACGTACCGGCTCGGCGATAAAGTTAATGTGCTGGTGAAGAAAGTGGATCTTGCCAACCGGCAGATGGATTTGCAGCTTGTGGACTGATAAGGCATGGGTTATACTTTAAAACAGTAATTAAAACTGAATGATATGACCTTACAACTTTTAATGGGACTGGCGGCAGCTTTTGGTGTTTTTTGGACGATTAAAGAGAAAAAGACATTTCCAGCGGTTATAACCTTTGGAATGGTCATCGGCATTGTGCTGGTGCTCTTTCCTTCCGAAGCAATTCATACATCCGGAATTTATGTTTACATGGGGTTTGTGGCGCTTGCCTTTATTTACGGACTCACCGTCAAAGAAAAAAGTGTGTTGGCAAGAATTATCATCGGCCTGATGTCAGCGTCCATATTTGCCTATTGGCTGTGGGTTATGAATCATTGGCATGGCAACGCTGTATTGTTTCCGATAGTAACACTTCTGGCAGGATTTGTAGCTGTTTTCAGGAAAGTAAAATTGAAAAGTGAGCTGGGCTTCATCGTCATCATAATAGCTGATGCAATTGCCATCCTTCTCGAGAACTGGATGAAGGCAGTCTGACGTATCTTTCGTAAGAAGAGTTTTCTTTTTTCTCTCTAAGCTGTTACTTCAACAGCTCCAACCCTTCCATTGCAGATGCGTCTTCCGGGCTGATCAGTAGGGCTTTTTGAAACAACACTTTTGCTTCGCGCAGTTTTTCCAGTTTAAAATTCGTCCATGCCATCATGATCACTCCATCGTAACCAAACGGATATTGGTTAATCACCTTCTCAAAATACTGTGTTGCCGTGGCGTAATCTTCCCTGCCATAGTAAATCAAACCCATCCGGTAATTGACCGTTGCATTCTGAGGGTCGATTTCGAGAATTTCATTGTACATATTTTCAACATGTGTCCAGTTACCCATAGCCGAAGCAGGATATACAAGCCCCAGGCGGGCTTCAACCGATAAAGGTTTTAATTCGATGCTTTTCTGGTAATAGGGGATAGCTTCGGTGAAATTGCCCGATAAATAGGTTAGCCACCCCAAGCGAAGATTGATCTCATACGAATCCTCCTGGTATATTTCCTTTAATACATTCACGGCTTCGCTGTATTTACCTGCTGACTCAAGCTCGTATGAACTTTTGAATGCGCTCTCTATGGCATTGTAATCTTGTGCATAAAGCGCCGGCATTACGGCGAGTAATATAACTATGATTCCTTGTTTTAAAATGTCCATTTTAAACCTCCTATGATACTTTGTGTTTGATAATTCAGTGTATTATATGTTTCGTTTTGGTCGTTTGCCTGGCTTGTTTTATAGCGATTTTCCTTGTCAGCGTAATTATATATCAGACTTATTTCGAGGTGATTTTTGACAAAAACATGAAGATTCATACCTACAATAAAATTGATTTTTTCCGGCAGATTGTACACAACCAAGCCTTGTTTCATATTTGCATTATGCAAATCACCTGTCAAATATTCTCCCTCCAGCCACGTATTTTTGAAAACTTTAACACCTAATAACTGGTTAAATATAACGCGATTTTGACTGTTATAAGTATCACCTGATTCAAAAAAACCGATAAATTCTGTTTTTCCGTAAAATGATGTACTGCCCAACGGATAATAGAACAATGACAAACCCAACTGGCCCTGATTAGAATTTCCCAGTTGCGAAATCGTTCCGAACAAATGGATATTTACCATACTGAAATCTTTTTCCAGGTCAATCCCCGCCACCCAATTAACGAAGGAAGTGTCTGTTTGGTTGAAAACCATGCCGTCTTCTATCCATGTGGTTGTTTGCACCGCCCCGGTTGACGGCTGCCAGGCAAGCGTGTCGGTCTTACCTATCAAAACATGGTAATTATCAACTATTGGTGCGCGAATGGAGAGCAGGTTACCGTAAAAGTGCAGTGCCCAGCCGTTATTCATGAAAATACGGTTATTGACGTAAAATTCAAATTGGCTAATATAACCGCTGAAAGACTCATTATAGGTTCTCCGTTGCAAATAATATCGATTTAAAATCCATCCGTCCTGACCAAACACCGGGATTCCTTTGACATGTTTGTTCACATTATATTGAAAACGGCTTGTTTTTTCAATCTTCAGATAGCTGCCACTCAAATAAAGACTGTACGAAGGAACTACATGTAACATCAGGCCGGCATGCAAATAAACCTGGTTGCCGATAAGCGTTTGTTGCCCAAAATCATCTTGCGGGCCAAGTATATCTGTCTGACCGTTTTTTTGGCCATTGTTTGAAAACGTATAACCACCATATACATCAATCAGTTCTACCGGTCTTGCTTTCACCCCTAATGACTGCTGCAAATTTTTATTAAACGACATACCCAAACGGTAAGCCTGACCTTTTGTTCCCATTTGCAAATACGCCTCATACAATAGCGCTGAGGCCAGTTTTTCCTGATGGTTGAATGCCAGTGCTTTCTTTAACTGTGAAATGGCCAGCGCATATTTCTCCTGTGCATAATAGGCTTCTCCCATGCGCATACGTAAGTAATAATAGTCAATGTTGTTTTTTAAAGCCAGTTTTCCGTTTGCAATTAATGCTTTCCAATTATGATCCAGGTAATTTTGATACGTTATCGAATCTGCATGTGCATAATCAATAACTTGAGCCTGGCTGGTAAAAAATACGCCTGTCATCAAAACAGCAAGCAACCAACGGTTTATATACACCTGAACTTGTTTCATTTACAGAAGCCTCCTTGCAATGATCTGTTGTTCACCTGCATTAACATTTATCTGATGTATTCCTTTTGTTTCAACCGTAATGGTAAATTGGGCATCCGGTTTTTCTGATTTTTTACGTATTAAAAATGCTTTCGATTTCATGATCAGTTCCGCGTCCTCCCCGTTTTCAGAAAACGAATCATAGGTCAACTCATAGGTTGTATCCAGGAACCTGAAGAAAGGCACGCAAAAATCCTGTATGATTTTCAAAAACTTTCCGGGATA
>DGOT01000103.1:7684-10271 GCA_002389465.1 Bacteroidales bacterium UBA4459
TTAAACGAGGATAAGTAGAAATAGTAGAGTAGGCTGTTTTTTTTACCTTCAAAACTGGTAAAATAAAACACATTGCCAAGCTGCCTGAAATAAGCTTTCGACTTTGTATTTTTACAATACAGGCTCGTGTTTTTATAAATATCCGATTCAACAACCCATTCAATATCTTGTTTTTTGCCTTTTTCTTCCTTTTCAAATTTCAGCACCTGACCAGGAACAAAATGATATGCCTCAAAAAGATATTCATTTCTAACCGGGTTTGACACAACCTGGCTCATTTCAGGAATTGTCGCTGTTTGAAACGCATGGCTGTTACCTTCGTGCACAACAAAGGCCGACAAGGGGTATTTGACTGTGGCAGACCCAATGGAAGGTGTTTCCTGGAACTGCATGTGAATATGCGGTACAGGCGACCTGCCCGAGTTGCCACAATGGCCGATTACTTCTCCCTGCTTTACCGCTTGGTCAACAGTTACTTTGATACTCTCTTTCTTCAGGTGACTGAGCTGTGAGTAGAGACCCTCGGCATGTTTGATGACCACACTGTTGCCCCAGTTTTTTTCAAGATTCATGTCGCCGATGACATTATCGTCAATTCCGTCTTCTATTTCCACCACCAAACCATCAGCCGGAGCAGATACCGGCTTATTGAAACAGTAATAATCTTCAGGACGGTTACCGGAGTTGTCAAATGGTTGGTTTTTCTCATCCACAATTTCAAAATCCCAGGCATGTTGCCAGTCTTTTTGATGCGTATGTTCCCCGTTGTGCCCCTGAGTCACTTTCCATTCTCCCCAAAAGGGTAAATTCATGGCAAACCATGGAAGCGAGCCAAAGCGCTCCATGTAATTATTATGGTTATAGGCGTGTTCCTCGGGCGAATACTGCTGTATGACCACCGGTGACAAGGATTCAGTACGCGTTTCCCTAAATTTCAGCACATATAAGAACAAAATCACCACGATATTGAACGGCAGCGACAAGACCGAAAGCTGAAAAACGGCAAAAATGTAAGAAGTGCTACTAAGGATAATGGCGATGAGAGGTGTAAGCAGCACCACCCATAAAACCGACCGCCACGAAGGCACGATAAAAAATCCGCCCACAGCAATGGCTGTCAAAATATAGTTAAACCCAATGTAACTGTATGTTAGTTCGCTGATGTCGGCACCGATAAAAAAGTAAAAATAATAAGCGGTATAAAATCCAATGAGCGACATGAGGAAGGCGATGCGCGAATAATACAACAAGCCGATGCCGATTAAAATCCCTGCAAACATATGGTACTGAAAAAGGATCGCGCTGAGTGATTTGAAATAAATTCGCAACGACTCGGGAACGGCTAAATTATTGAACCATTCATACAGCCTCACCATCGTCATTCCGCCCATAGCATACATATCATTCAGGCTGTAAACGCCACGCTCGCTAACCGATAAAGTTGAGTAACCTTTAGCGGCAATGACCACCATCCAGATGCCGAGCAAGAAGGGAATACTCAGATAGGGGAGGCCGTATTTCCCCAGCACTCCTTCTAACGCCACTGAAAAAAACAACGTGATCATGGAAACCAGCGCCAAAATGATGTAGAATTCGACTCCCGGCTGGTAATAAATACCGATACCCAATCCAACGAGTAACGAGTTAAAACCATAAATACCCTCGTAAATTTTCTGTTTGTTCAGGCCAAAGAGCAACGCAGTTATATTGGTGAAAACTACTGCAAGCAAACCGGCAATACCGGCATACATATCAAAGAAGGTAACGATCAGCAGGATCACTGCAAAAACGGGGTTCCTGGAAAAAAAGACCTGCCCATAACTTCTTATCAGACTATTACCGTAATATTGAAGAATATGATCTGTTTTCTTTTCCATTTTTATTCGTCCAAAAATACACGGTTTACCAATGATATGGGAACCGATTCAAAATAAAGGTTGTGTACCCGCAAATTTCTTGTTTTCCCCGGGATCAATTCGGTTACGGGCTTTTCTTCTTCGATGGGTAATTCCGGCATATCCTGAGGTAAAAATATTTTCCGTTGCTCAGCTAAAACATATATCGGTTTTTTAAAATAATCGAAAAGTAAAGCGATGGGGAATGTACCCACTTTATTTACAAAGCGGTCTTCCAGTAGCATATCCGTGCCGAAAATTGCCATGTCCATCTGGCCGATAAAATGACTCAGGGTGTCTTCATGTACGAGATGTGTTTCGAACCCAATATTGCTTAGTGTCTTCGCCTGCATTTTTCCTTCGCCGGCTGGTGATGAATACGTTTGCCAGACAACTGGTAAAATATGCCTTTTATGAAGCAGGGCGAATAATGTATGAATGGCTGAACTGTTGCTGTGAACAAGGACTTTTTTTCCTTTAAAATCAATGGATTTTAGTATATGATGGCAGGCTTTTTCCTGTGCTCCATTCCACTTTTTCCGGTATTCCTTCACAAAATCACTCAGATGCCTGCCGTCAATTTTCATTTCAGGCTTTATAACGTTTTTAAGATCATTTAAAAAGTGCCACAGTAATCCAAACAGGGGAAAATGCCTTTTCAGTTTTTCTGTTTGTTGTAACAATTCGTCACT
>DGOT01000103.1:10310-15351 GCA_002389465.1 Bacteroidales bacterium UBA4459
CATTTAGTCATGGTTTGTTGAAAAAGCCTACAAATTGAAATCCTTCAAATGATCCGGTATATGTTCGAATTCCAATAGTTGGTTTAGGTTTTCTTTTTCCCTGATCACATGGACTTTTCTCTCTGTGTCAATCATTACAATTCGTGGCCGAAGAGTAATAAATTGCATCCACTGGGTCATGTTGTAAGCGCCCACACTTTGAATAACCACATGATCCCCTTTATTCAGTAAGGGCAAATTCACATTGTCGCGGATCACATCTATGTTCATGCACAAAGGGCCGTAAACAACGGTGTCTTCGGTGTATTGCGTAAACGGCTGCGCCGGGGTAATTTTATGATCATACCAAAACGATGTAAATAATATGTTTACACCTATATCGATGATCGTTGTTCTTCTGCCGTCCGACAATCGTTTGTTTGAAATAACCGTTCCCAGCAGATGTGCTGCATCGTCAATAAGGGCACGACCTGTTTCCAGAATCAGTAGCGGCAACTTATCCGGTTTGAAATTACTGTTGATCAACGTGCTCGTAATCGCTTCAGCAAACTCATCAATGGTAGGATTCATATCAGCACCCGGCATGTAAGCGCCTTTCAGGTTATTCTTCGAGGCGAAACCACCCCCCATATCAATGTACTTCACTTCATGCTGGTATTTATCCCGAATACTGATAGCCAGGTCGGCCAATTTGCCGGCAGCCACGGCATATGCGTTAGGTGACAGCATAAAGGTGCCGATGTGTGTATGGAGTCCTTCCAGTATCATCACTTCGGAACGCATGATCTTGTTCAGCGCATCCCATGCCTGTCCGTTTTCGTAGTTAAATCCAAAGCGATCCCACATCGGATAAATACCCGTGTCCATATTCACGCGAATAGCCACACGGGCTTTCTTTTTAGCCTTTGTAGCCAACTCCTGAATGCTGTATAGTTCATCCAGATGGTCTATATGGATCAGGGCATTGTGCTGGATGGCTTTACGGATATCTTCTTCTGTTTTATCCGGGCCGTTAAAAATAATTTTGGAGCCATCCACCTTATTGTTCAGAGCTTTATCGAACTCAAAACCTGACACTACTTCGGCCCATGATCCTTCCTGGTGGAAAGTGCGGCACACAGCATCAAGGTAGTTGGTTTTATACGACCATGCAAACTGTACTTTCGGATAGCGGTTTTCAAATGCTTTACGAGCCTTTCGTATGTTGCCACGAATGGTTTTTTCCGAAATTACAAACAAGGGTGATTCATATTTATCAATCAGGTCTTTCACTGCCACATCATCAATATGTGTCATAGGAACATATTCCGTTCTCGTCCCGAATTTGTTGGGCATACTGCTTTCCAGCTTTTTGATCAGTGGCCGCTCATATCGTTGTTTTTCCATACTTATTACTTTTTTAGATATATGTTACTACCTATCTTACCAAGATAACTTATAACACACAACTCCTGTTACATCATAATTCTCCTGTCGTAGAAATCATTTCAAACTCTTTCAATTCAACAATCATATCCCACGAATACCGGATAAACATCTTGCCTGATTCGTAAGAAGTATAAGGCTTCACTTTTTCACCAAGAGCAAGCAATGTCAGTGCTTCGGGTATATTTTGCCCAACGCCTACCGCAAGGTAAACCCAGGCCGGAATACGCGGATTGATCTCCATCAGGTAAAATTCACCTTCTTTATCTTTCATAAATTCCAGTTCAAATCCACCACCCCATTTTGTTTCTTTTATGAAATGTTTTGTCAGCTTCAGCAGCTTTTCGTCTGTAATGGCAATACCTCCCCATGCCTTCCCTTTATCGGTGATGTATTGCTTCCGCATAAGTACAGCTGCAACGGTATTTCCTTTGCCGTCACCCAGGCCGGTAACATCGAATTCGGTTCCGCGGACAAACTCCTGAAGAATGACCGGCACACCCCATTTGGCAGCCATATCGTTAAAAGCCGAAAGCGCCTGTTCGTAATTGTATACAATTTTTGCATCATAAAACTTCCCTTTCACCACCACGGGAAATTCAAATTCTTTCAGGACTTCGGCCAATTTTCCTGCTGTAAAAACAGCTTCGCTGGCTGGAACCGTGATATCGTATTTTTTACCAAAATCGGGCAGGTTCATTTTTTGCCTTTCTTCAAATTGTTCAGCTGTTGGCAGGAAGGTGTGAACCCCCATACTTTTCAGTTCAGAAGCTAGTTTGATGAATGAAAACATTTCGGCATCAAAATTCGGGATGATCACATCCAGCTTTTCCTGGTTGTGGATGTATTTCAAACGCTCAAAAAGTACTTCAACACCTGATGAAGGATAGGGTATCTGGTAGGTTTTATCCACCAATTCGTGCATGTAAATACCGGGTTCGAGTGATTCGTACGAAAGGCCTATAATACGTGCGTTAAAAGCTTTTGCTTCTTTAAGACCGCGAATGACCGGCACACCGGGGCCGGGGCTGTCAATGGCATTTAAACCCGTTACCGCTATAGTCAGTATCTGCTTAGTCATTTGTATCGATCAATGAATATTGTTTGAGCATAGCTACAAAGTCGTTCATGTCTTTTTCAACTGTTGCCATATCCGTCTTGTAGTTTTCAAAGATCTGTTTGCTGACCTCTTCAACGGACTTGTTTTCCTTCAACATATGAATAATCGCTGCCCCAATTGGGTTCACTGTAAACGACTCGCCTGTGGCCGGTACAAATACAAAACCGGAATCGCTGATAGCGACATCACTTTTAATATGCATGTTATTCTATTATTTAATATTAATACGTTAAAACGCATAATATGTTGTAAAATCTGCTGATTTTAAGAATATTTAAGATGTACACCCGCTTGAGATGTCACTAATTACGCCGAATTTATTCCGTATAAAAATCGATCATCCGCTGAATAGCCCGGGCACACACGGGGCAAAATTTTGTGTCTTTAAACGTGTTCATCATACAGTCGTGCATAGGCCTGTAAACCCCTTTAGCTACGTAACCTCCTCCTTCAAAAACACCCAGCTTATTGTAATATTGTTCGATATCAGGAGTTGGAACCGGAGTTTTCTTTTTCAGCATGTCTTGCCATTTATTTTCAAAGTTTACAAGTGTTGTCAGGTTTGGCTCCCACGGCTCAGCCTTCAGGTTATAAAAATCTTCGTATGATGTCGAAGAATCGAAATATTCATCGCCAAGTCCGGCAAACCCATGGCCAAACTCATGGGAAAGGATCTGTGCCGACTTAGCATTGCTGTTTACACTCACATTGTAGTAATTGTAAATGGCACCACCCCCGTATTTTTTACTATTGACCAAAATATAGATCTGGTCGTACGGAGCATTGGCAGCCAGGTCGCGCACGCTTTTATTATCAAAAGTCATGAGATATCGTTCACTGTCGAAGGTGTAGAAACTTGCATTCATAAGTGTGTTTTTCCAAACGGTGTCAGCCGGGATGTCTACACCAGAATCACGGGATGGTGCTAGTACACCTCTGATATTGAACTTGTCTTTGTTTTCGCTGTATGGAGCAAAGGCAAACAGGTCTTTGGCAAATTTTTGACAGTCTTCGATAAACGCGCCCATTTCTTCTTCGGTATAGCCCTCGGGCAAAATGACAATATCTACTTTCTTCTGCGAATCACCCGAAATGTGTACATCAAAAGACGGGTACGTCAGGCGGTTCTCCTGCTTAACGAAATAATTGGCGGACGGGTCTACCGTGTATTCAAATTTCTTTTCAAAAACACCGTCCCAGTTCCTGCCATACAACTCAATCCGCACCTCCTGTTTCGGATAAGGAAAAACGACTGCCTCGGAAAGTGTCCGCCAGGTTTCTTCCGCCTCACGGGTGGTTTGCCACTCACCAAACAAAGAAGAATATCCGCGTGAATACAGCAGCGAATCGTTTTGCGTGTTGAAAACTTTCACGTAATAATTTCCGTATTCAAATGTGTCCACCAGATTCATTTTCGAACCGCCCCAGTAAGGTTCTTCAATCAGCTCGTCAAACGAATAAAATTCTGTTTCATGATTCCCGCTGTGGTAGTAATCCATACGCATCGTTTTGTCAAGGAAAAAATTATCAAACTGGGCACTGACTGCCAGGGTGGATAATACCAGGAATAATGTGATTGTATATTTCATCTTATCAGGATTTTAAATTAGTAAAAGCAAAAGTAAAGTAAAAAGGTGAATATCTTTGTAACGATGCATCCTGTCTGTAACCAGACGGGGAATCATGCGTCCAACTAAAAATGAGAGCGGCCGACGAAGACATCATCAGGCAGGTATTAAACGGAAACCGCCAGGCGTACGCTGTACTGGTTGACAAATACAAAGACCGTGTTTTCAGCCTTGCATTGGGCATTGTCCGCAACCGGGAGCTTGCCGAAGAAATAGCCCAGGACACCTTTGTCAAAGCTTACAGTTCTTTGAAAAAATTCAGGAAAGAAGCCGGCTTCTCCACATGGATTTACCGGATTACTTACAATACGGCTATTTCAGAAATGCGCAAACAAAAACATAAGATCAGGACGGTGGAACGTGTTGAAGAAAACCTGCCTTCGGCAGACACAAGCGTAACCATGGAAGAACTGGAAGAAAAAGAAGAAAAACATAAACTGATAGAGCAAGCTATTGATGAGCTCTTTCCTGAAGAAAAGCTGATCTTAACCTTGTATTATTATGAGGAAAATTCGGTAGAGCAAATCAGCAAAGCTACAGGCCTGACGCCATCGAATGTAAAGGTAAAACTGTTCCGCATCAGGCATAAACTGAGAGAAATAGCACATAAATTAAGCACAACAGAACCGGCTATTTATTAAAATTAACAAGCTATGGAAAAGGAAGATAAGATAATCAAATCGTTACTGGAGGATAAATTCACGGTAAAGGCTCCCGAAGGTTTTACCGGCAGGGTAATGGATGCCCTCGAAGCCACTGACTTACAAAAACAGAAGCAGACCGTTTCGGCCGACTGGCCTTATCTGCTTGTTGCTGCCGGGGCTGTATTAGTTGCCGCAGGCATTCTTTCTGTTCTTAATCCTGCTTT
>DGOT01000249.1 GCA_002389465.1 Bacteroidales bacterium UBA4459
CCAATAAACAGCTGGCCTTCATCTTCCGAATCAAGATTTAGCAGGATTTTACCATTCAGGAATCCAGGCTTCAGACCGAAAGCTCCTGTCAGGCCTGTTTCTTCATCAACGGTGAACAAACATTCCAGTGGTCCGTGCGGGATATCTTTGGCAACCAATATGGCCAGTTGGGCGGCAACACCAATTCCATCATCGGCGCCCAGTGTTGTACCGTTGGCATATACCCAGCCATCTTTGATATGGGTTCCGATCGGATCGTTTTCGAAATCGTGTTCCTTGTCACTGTTTTTTTCACAAACCATATCGAGATGACTTTGCAACACGACCGGTTTTTTGTTTTCCATGCCTTGTGTGGCAGGTTTTCTTATCAATACGTTGCCCACCTCATCCTGTAAAGTTTCGAGTTGATGTTTTTTGCCGAAATCAAGCACGTAACGAATGATTTTTTCTTCTTTCTTCGAAGGGCGCGGGACTTCCAGAATTTCTTTAAAATAGGCCCATACGGATTTGGGCTCAAGTGATAATAAATGTTCGTTCATGATGTAAAAGTTATAGTGAGCAAATGTAGGGAATTGTTGTGGAAAAGTTTATTTAAAATAAGTTAAAATGCGCTCTGACTTACCGGGTTTGAAAGAAGATTATCCGGCCATTTTCGTAGCTTTGCACTTTTAATACGAAATATTATGACAAAAGCCAAAGCACGCCATATTTTAGTAGCTACTGAAGAACAGTGCAATGAGTTGAAAACAATGATCAGCAACGGAGAGGGTTTCGCCGAGATTGCCCGCAAATATTCTACCTGTCCGTCAGGACGAAATGGGGGAGACCTCGGAGAATTCGGCCCAGGAATGATGGTCAGGGAGTTTGACGAAGTGGTTTTCAGCGCGCCGCTTCATGAGGTTCAGGGGCCGGTAAAAACGCAATTCGGATATCATTTGCTGGAAGTAACCGAGCGAAGTTAATTTATATTTCATCTTAAAAAAACCACATCCTTTGGTGTGGACGTATACTTTCGTCTATATCTTTTTTGTTTGCGGAAATAAATTGAATGGGGAATATCGATTAACGAATAGTGATTTGAGAAATAAACTAAACTTCAGAATTCTAAAATCGTTATTCGGTTTCAATATTTAAAAACAGAAGATATTTAATCCTAAAATAGGATTAGTGTGAAAACACCCAAATTCCGCTTATAACCCTATTCCCTGATCATATAATTACGGTAAGGAAAATTCAAAGAAAATAAGTACTGATTAAATTCTTTATTTTTAATATACACAGGAAGCTGTGCCAAGGCAGTTTTTTATTGTTTCACCCACTTACCGCTCTCGTATAATCCATCCTTATTGTAAATTTTATAAATATACGTCCCGGTTTTTAAAAAAGTGGTGTTCACCTCTCCCCATTTTCCACTTATTTGTTGTGATAACACTCTCATGCCGCTTATGTCATACAGCTCAAAAGCATTTTGTTTGTGTTGTGCTGCTATGCGTACTTTCAGGTAATCGCTGCCTGGGTTGGGAAAAACAAGGGCTTCGTGCATTTCTATGGCACGGTTTTCATTAGTGCCAACAAGTAATCCTTCGCTGTTTAGTTTAACGATGAAAATATCCCGTTCTTTAATCCCGCCATTATAGTTATATCTGGTACCAGCGAGAAGGCAACCGCCATCTTTCGTAGCCAATACCTTCATCAATTCGTAATAATATTCACCCTCTCCATAGAATTTTTCCCACCTGATATTTAACAAGCTGTCAGTTTGAAGGATAACATAATCAGACGGGTAGTCAGACCATAAAAAGGGTTGAAAAGGAGAAATGGCACCAACAAACACCGAATCTTTATTCTGAAAGTCAATAGCACCGTTAGGGGCAGGGTAATCGTAAATACCTTCGGTTCCCCAAGAGTTAAAAATGTGTCCGGTTGTATCCAAAGGGTGGAATTGTCTGATCATACCTAAATCATCATCCGGGCCACCATCCCATTCTCCTGCCATGAAAAAAGAACTATCAGAATCCCACTTAAGGCCATATGCCTGGGCTAGTAGACCCGGTACTATAGCGTACTCTATTAGATTGAACATTGTATCAAAAGTTGCATACAGGTAGCCACTGAACCATCCAACACACCAATAAGTAGTATCGTTTAATTGCTTTATTTGATGACCAATTGAACCAATGGAGAATTGATGAAAACGAAGGCTGTCCAAGTTATTGTTTAATCTGTAAATAAAAGCATTCAAGTAAGGTGGTGTTTCGAATGATAAACCACCAACGATTAATAAATCATTATTGTATCCGAAACTTTTACCCATTAGCCCAATTTTCTTATCTTCAGCAGTCAGATAAGTAGAAGAATCCATTGTTTCCAAATCATAATTAATCCTTCTTAATTCGAGATTAGTGTGATACATTTCTGGTGTAGTATCCGAGGATTTTCCACAGAGAATAATCGATCCCAATGTATCTTGTAAAATACCATAAATATCATAGGCCCTGTTGGGTATATCTATAATCCTTTCATCAATAAGTTGGCCGTCAGGACTTATTTTTATAACCAAACCTTTGTATTTATCAGATTCGGGTTTAGCGATATG
Organism: Bacteroidales bacterium UBA4459; assembly: GCA_002389465.1. Taxonomy (GTDB): domain Bacteria; phylum Bacteroidota; class Bacteroidia; order Bacteroidales; family F082; genus UBA4459. Next base: position 2,597 of record DGOT01000249.1, read on the forward strand.
ACCTACAAGATAAAAATAACCATCTTCTGTTTCAACAGCATCCCAAAGTCTGTCGTCATCTTCTGTAATATATTCAAATGTAAAGGTTTGAATTTGGCTGTAGAGTGTACCATATAATAATATCAAAACAATTGTTTGAAGTATTTTCATAGCATAATTTTTTTCAATATAAAAAAGTAGCAAGGACTAACTTTAGTTAATCCTTGCAAAGAAAAAATATTAATCAGGGATTATTCCTGTGGGTATACCATATGTAATATGGTAATGATGGAAAAAATGATTTGAAGCATATTCAAAATCATCAATTATTTCAATGCTGATAAAGTTCTTGCCTTCAGGTCTGGCTCCTTCGCCATCCTCAATCACAATTGGCCACCCTGAATCATTATAAAGTAAATTATAATCGTAAATGATCCAGTGGGCTGCTTCCAAAAAGAAGGTTAACTCATCATTTTCCATACAATGATTGCCATCCAGTGTGCTAAATACGCGGGGCAATTGTGGGGGCTCATTGTAAGTACAATTCATGAAATGAACCGCTACTGTTTCAATATCAGTATATTTTCCGGGAGAAGGTTGGGCGGCTGGATTATTCAATCGCCAGCTTAATTCATCTGACCCATCAGAAACACCTATTTCTGTTCCATCGCATTTACCTGCAGGTGGTCCGTTAACGTTTCCCCATATCCAGTCATCATCAGCGATAAATGGCCAGTAAAGCCCGTAAATAAAACCGGAACCATAGCCATTTAATGCCATAATGTGGGCTGTATTACCAACTACTTCTATTAGCTCCACATCCGAAAAAACAGCAAATTTTACATCATCATCAAATAAAGAAAGCTGGTAATCAAGGGTGTCGAGCATCAGGTTATAAACCTGTTGTACTTCAGCTTCTGTAACCATATTGTTCGCATCAAGTGTTAATGTATAATACGATTTCATGGTTTTAAAATCCTTGGAAGCAGAATCGGGATAAGCCTGATCATAAGTGATCAAGGCTTCTAAGTTCCAAATGGCCGTGTCCAGCATCATCATATCCCCATCTCTTTCAGTGCTGAGCATCTGGGTTCTGAAGTTGTCAATCCGGTTCACGATCATGTTAGCATAATCTGTATTGTTATCGGTAAACCCGGCCTGTTGCAAATTATCCTTTTTACAGGAAGTAATTGTTATAAGCATTACAATTAATATAACGCTTAATGTTTTGAGTTTATTTTTCATGGTGTTTTTTAAATTAAATTTGTTCATACTTTTAATAATTGGCTTCCCGATAAGCCTTGCTATGATTGGTAGCATTTCAGGCCGTAGCTTTCGGGCTTTTCAGCTACGGCCGTTTTCTATAAACTTTGTTAACTTTATTAATCGGGTATAGTTATATCTTTCAAAAGAAGTGTTTCTTTTAAAGTTTAGGGTGCGTTGCAATGTAGAGTTAAATGTGTTTAAATCATAAAGTGTTGATTTACACACACACACACACACACATTTGCGGGGAAAATAAATTTGAAAGTGACAGGCATTTCATACGGTTTTTCATTAATCGGAATTGTAAAGGTAAGAAAATTATTTAAAAGGATGGTACGAATTATTCGCGTGCCATTTTCTGTTTAAAGAAAGATTTTCGCTTATTTTGGATGAATTTCGTCTGCTTCGACCCATGCCTTTGCCCACTGCGGAAGGGGAGGGATGTCGGAGGATAATCCAAGTATTCTGATCACTTCTTCTACTTTTATAATGCCTTTACTAGAAGTAACGCCTGTACGGATAAGTGCTGATGCATGTATTCTGCCTTTACGGACGATCTTCTGATGAAAATAGATCCATTTCTCATCATGGCCTATCACCTGTGAGTGGAGTTCGAATTTTTGAAACAGACGGAGCCGGTAACGAAATCTTACGCTGGCACCGGCAACGGTAAGCCCCCACTTTTTGTTTCTCACTTGTGTTAAAAATCCGCTTCTGATGGCCACGTCAAACCGGCCGAAGTCCATCAATGTTAGAAAACGTCCGTTGTTCAATTCAAGAAATACATCGATATCGCCGGGCATCACTATCATTTTAAGAATGCTTATGTCGGCGAGCTTATGGTTGCTCTTCCTTTTGGAAGATGCAAATACTTTGATGACACGCAGATACGGATACATTTAAGCCGAATAAAGTGAAGAGCTTTCTTTCAATAACTCAATAGTATGAATGGGGTTGTCGGACGAAAAGACCGTATTGCCGGCCACCAGAACATCGGCTCCGGCGGTTACCAGTTTCGGGGCATTGTCGAGTGTTACACCTCCGTCAATCTCAATCAGTGTGCGGGCATTCTTCCGGATAATAAGTTCCTTGAGCTGCGTAATCTTATGGTAAGTGTTTTCAACAAACTTTTGTCCGCCGAACCCGGGATTCACTGACATAAGCAACACCAGGTCAAGGTCGGAAATGGTATCTTCCAACACGGAAACATGAGTGTGCGGGTTAAGCACAACGCCGGCTTGCATACCCAGATCTTTAATGGCATGGATGCTGCGGTGCAAGTGGGTGGAAGCTTCGTAATGGATCGACAGGATGTCGGCACCGGCTTCTTTGAATTTTTCCAGATATCTTTCGGGTTGTACGATCATCAGGTGTACATCCAGAGGCTTTTGGGCATATTTCTTAATTACTTTTATGATCTGAAATCCGAAGGTGATATTCGGGACGAACACACCGTCCATCACATCAAGGTGGAACCAGTCTGCCTGGCTGTGGTTTATCAGCTCAACTTCCTTTTTCAGTTTTCCGAAGTCGGCTGATAACAATGATGGTGCTATTAAATGGTTCATGTGTCAAAAATAAAAAAAAAGCGCCCCGGTTGGGACGCTTTTTTTATTAACCTAAATAAGATTTCAGAATTTTACTTCTCGAAGTGTGTTTTAGCCTTCGGATCGCCTTCTCTTTTATTTGTCGAACCCTTTCACGTGTCAAATCAAATGCCTCTCCAATTTCTTCTAAAGTCATCGGATGTCCACCGTTCAGGCCGAAATAAAGCCTGATCACGTCTGCTTCGCGTTGTGTTAAAGTAGAAATGGCCCTGTCAATTTCTTTTTTCAGTGATTCATAAAGCAAGCCTGTTTCAGGTGTAGTAGCTTCTTCGCTTTTCAACACATCATACATCGTGTTGTCCTCATCCTGAATCAAGGGAGCATCCATAGATACGTGCCTCCCGGCATTCCTCATGGATTCTTTAACTTCAGTTTCCGTCATGTCCAGCTCGCCCGCAATCTCTTTAACGTTAGGTTCCCTTTCAAATCCCTGTTCCAAACGGGCAGAGGCTTTATTAATTTTGTTAATGGAACCAATTTTGTTTAGGGGCAGGCGTACAATCCTTGATTGTTCTGCCAGTGCCTGGAGAATGGACTGGCGAATCCACCATACGGCATATGAAATAAATTTAAATCCGCGCGTTTCGTCAAAACGCTGGGCAGCTTTAATTAAACCGAGATTGCCTTCATTGATTAGGTCGGGTAATGTAAGGCCTTGATTCTGATATTGTTTTGATACGGACACGACAAAACGCAGGTTGGCTTTCGTGAGCTTTTCCAAAGCTATGCGGTCGCCCTGTTTTATCCTGCGAGCGAGTTCAACCTCTTCTTCAGCAGTAATAAGATCCACTTTTCCTATCTCCTGAAGATATTTGTCGAGAGAGGCAGTTTCACGATTGGTAACCTGTTTTGTAATCTTTAATTGCCTCATTTATCAAATATTAATTATAGCGGGGTTGATTAATCGTATATACGTTATTTAATATGAAAAGTTACTCATGTTTGTCATGGTCTCTTTGCGGTCTTTCGATCAAAACTTTTCTTGAAAGTTTTAATTTGCCTGTTTTGGCATCAATACCGATAAGCTTGACCTTGACCTTGTCCCCTTCCTGTAACACATCTTCCACTTTTTCAATACGTTTCCAGTCGATTTCAGATATATGAAGCAAGCCGTCTTTTCCGGGAAGAATTTCAATGAACGCTCCGAAAGAGACGATACTTTTAACCGTACCCAGATAAACCTTGTTCAGTTCAGGAACTGCCGTAATACCTCTTATCCAGTTTTTAGCTTTTTCGATGGACTCTTTATCATCTGACATAATGTCGATAACACCAAAGTTGCCTTCTTCTGTAATAATAATTGTAGCTCCGGTTTCGGCCTGAATTTCCTGAATTACTTTTCCACCGGGTCCGATGACCGCACCAATAAATTCTTTATCGATCATCATTTTTTCAATACGCGGAACAAATTCTTTGTAATCATCTCTGGGTTTATCAAGAGTTTTCGCCATTTCTCCGAGGATGTGCATTCTTCCCTGACGTGCCTGTTCCAGAGCTTCTTCAAGAATCTCATACGGCAGGCCATCCACTTTAATATCCATTTGGCAGGCTGTGATGCCATCTTCAGTTCCCGTTACTTTAAAGTCCATATCGCCTAGGTGATCTTCGTCACCCAAAATGTCGGAAAGTACGGCATATTTGCCTGCACTTGTGTCGGTGATCAGTCCCATGGCAATACCTGCAACAGGTTTGCTAATCTGAATCCCGGCATCCATTAAAGCGAGTGTGCCACCACAAACTGAGGCCATGGACGATGATCCGTTTGATTCGAGAATATCGGATACAATACGTATGGTATAAGGATTGTTTTCACCCGTAGGAACAACTTGTTTAAGAGCACGTTCGGCCAGGTTTCCATGTCCGATTTCCCTCCGTGCGGGGCCAAACATTCTTTTTACTTCACCAGTCGAGAATCCGGGAAAATTATAATGCAGGATAAAATTGTTTGAGCCTTCAATTAGTGCGCCGTCAATGGTTTGGGCATCCATTTTGTTACCCAGCGTGACAGTTACCAGTGCCTGTGTTTCGCCTCTTGTAAATACGGCAGAACCGTGTGTAGCGGGCAGGTAGTCAACTTCACTCCAAATGGCCCTGATTTCATCTAATTTTCTTCCGTCAAGGCGAACGCGTTCATCCAGTATAGCATTACGAACAGCTTCTTTTTCGACATCGTGGAAATATTTTTTCACCAGACCTTCTTTCTCTTCGCGTTCTTCTTCGGGTAGTGACTCGAGGAATTCATCGCGAACAGCTTCAAATGCTTCCGTACGTGCGTGTTTGTCGTTAATACCTTGTAAGGCGACGTTGTAACACTTCTGGTAAGTAACTTCTTTTACCTGCTTTCTGAGGTCTTCATCGTTTGTTTCGTGGCAATATGCACGTTTTTCTTTAGCTTTCTCCACCATTCCGGCCAGTTCAATTTGTGCCTGGCATTGAATCTTAATGGCATCGTGCGCAACTTTTAACGCTTCGAGCATCACTTTTTCCGAAACTTCTTTCATCTCGCCTTCTACCATCATTATGTTGTCCATCGAAGCTGCCACCATCAGGTCGAGATCAGCTTCAGCCATTTGAGTGAATGTCGGGTTAACAACATATTCGTTATGAATACGGGCAACTCTCACTTCAGAGATAGGTCCGTTAAATGGAATGTCGGAAACAGCGAGTGCACTTGATGCTGCCAGAGCAGCTAATGCATCCGGAGCTATATCATTGTCGGCAGAAACTAACTGGATCAACACCTGTGTTTCTGCGTGGTAGTCTTCGGGGAACAGAGGCCTCAATGCCCTGTCAACAAGTCGCGAGACAAGTATCTCATGTTCTGAAGATCTTCCTTCGCGTTTAAAAAAACCACCAGGAAATTTTCCTGTGGCAGCATATTTTTCTTTGTAATCAACGGAGAGGGGCATGAAATCTACATCCTCCCGTGCTTCATTAGCTGAAACAACAGTAGCCAGGAGCATTGTTTTGCCCATTTTTACCACGACAGAACCGTCTGCCTGTTTCGCTAATTTTCCGGTTTCAATAGTAATAGGTTTTCCGGGTTCTAAATCAAATGTTTTTGTTATTGCTTTAATAGCCATTATTATGTTTTATAAATGTTTATTTGTGACCTGATAAAAACACAAAAAAAGGCAATCAACGAATTGCCTTTTTCTATGCGTGCTTATGTCATATTATTTCCTCAATTCAAGGTCTTTGATAATAGAACGGTATCGTTCTATATCCTTGTCTCTCAGATAATCAAGAAGTTTTCTTCTTTTTCCTACTAATCTGATTAAGGATCTTTGAGTGAACAGGTCTTTTTTGTTTTCTTTCAAATGGCCTGTTAAATGTTTAATACGATAGGTAAACAGAGCTATCTGGCCTTCAGCGGAACCGGTGTCAGTTACCGTGTTGCCGTATTTTTCAAAAATCTCTCTTTTCTTTTCAGCTGTTAAGTACATACGTTTCTTTTTTCCTAAAAATTTCGGGGTGCAAAAATAAGAACTTTATTCATAACAGCCAATTATTTTACTAATTCTTTTTATCCTTAATTTTACTCCTCGCTCGTTCACTCAACGCAGTGATTGTTAATGAGGGATTTACACCGGGATTAGCTGAAATAACGGAGCCGTCACAAACATACATATTATCGTAACCAAAAACTTTGTTGTCTTTATCAATAACGCCTTTGTTCCTTGTTTTTCTTTTCCTTTTAAAGAACTTTGTGGCATCCCTATATGTAATCTCATAATGTTTCTTCCCATCCGTAACAAGTTCACGCACATCAATTACTTCCTGTTCCGCTTTAATCTCGACCCCGTTTTTCTCCGCTAGGTATAGATAGTTTTTGTCCAGGCTGTTCTTTGCATTATAGCGGCATCCGGTCATGCAGCCCCCACAACCATTACAACCGGTTCTTTTGGGCCTTTGTCCTTAAAAAAGGGATCGGGAACCGTTACATCTGCTTCGCCGAAAAAGACGGAAACTTTTGTAGGCTCAAAATATTCTTCCCTTAGCTGTTTGACGGCCAGATCTTTCAAAAACCGACCTCCAAGTTCCAGGTTCGGTGTAACGGCAGCGCCCAGCATTTTGTTAGCAGTTACATAGAACGGTTGCACTTCTTTTTCCCAATCAGCCAGATGATGCCAACTCCCTGTCCGGTAAAAAGCCGCTTTGGGCTGCGCTAGTGTGTTGGCATATACCAGTGATCCGCCGCCAACGCCCGTTCCGCTCAATATGCCGATGTGTTTGAAAAAGGTCATTTTCATAATACCGTAGAAGTGCAGCGATGGCAACCAGAGCCATTTTCGCAGATGCCAGTTCGATCTGGAGAAATCTTCGCTTTGATACCATTTTCCTTTTTCGATGACCAGTACTTTGTATCCTTTCTCCGAAACCGCTTCCGATGATCACATAATCGTAAGTAACATCAGGCATGAGACAAATCTTTTACCACAAATATTTTTAATTGATCCAGGAATTTACTCCAGCTATTCTTCCATTTCTCCAGTTTTTCGCTATCCGGTAGTCTTGAATGGTTAAATGTCAGTAAGATTTTTCCATCGCCTGTTTCTTTCAGTCGGAATATGATTTCTGAATGATCCCAATTCAGGTTGCCTCCGGTATATTCCCAAACAATTTTTTCGTTCGGAACAATTTCCCTGAGCAGGACTTTAAAATACAGGTCTTCATCGAATGCAAAGGCAGCATATGTTCCGGAAACCGGAGTTGAGATAACATGTGGCGCAAACCATTCTGAAATGTATTCCTGGATCGTCAATGCCTCAAACACAGCCCTGTTATCTGCCGGGATTGTACGATGTAACCGTATGTGTGCCATTTTAATAGAGATCCGTTCTTTTTGCCAGCCCCAGATATAATCCGAGTACACTGTACAGGGTCAAACTAAATCCGACCACATAAATGGCGGAGTTGATCATTTCCTGAGCATAATTCAGAAGTACAAATCCCAAAACAATAAAGACAATTCCTGCCAGAGTGTAAAACCACATCATCTTCTCTTTTGCCGGAACGAATAACCCGGAAGTGAGCCACAGAGTGCCCGACCAGGCAATCCAGAAAGCAAAAACAATAAGAAAAAACCGTTCATCGCTGAAGGGGTAGGTGAAGAGTACTATACCCGAAAACCCATCGGCGACCAGTTCCATAATCAATTTTTCGTTAAGTTGTTTGTCGAAATTCAGAAAAATATAAATGATGGTCAGGCCTGCCGAGATGGCAAGTGCAACCGCAAATAAAACGGGAAATCCAATCATTACCTCATTCAGGAAAACAGCAGAAAGCCCTGTTAATAACAAAACAAATAAGCGCAGAACACGCAATGAATTATTCATAATTATCTCAAGTTTTTAATTTTCTAATGACAAATTTAATAAGATTCATGTGCTCAGGTTTAAAACGACCATTTTAGATCGAGGAAATACATTTGGCCTATATCACCAAATTCTGTCAGTTGGTTGCCCCAGAAAAGTTGTCCGACGAGCATCAGCGAAATATTGTCGGTCAGGCTGAAAGTAACCGAAGGGCCAACGAATACAGACTTGTCGTAAGGATTGTAAATAGAAGCCAGGTCGAGGTTGATGAGCGGAGTGGCAGGGTAGGAAATCTGCCCGAATACATCAAAACGTGATCGGGTGAGGTTTTTAGCGTTGAGACTGCTGGAGAACATAGTGCCGAACGAGCCGAGGAATCCTCCTGCACCTGCATTGGCGGGACCCGTTTCACCTGCGCTGTTATAAATCCCGGAAAAATTTAAAAAGATACTGTTTTTAAACGTGTAATTAACGGCAACCGAAGCCACCCAAATACCGCTGGTGTCAGCAAACTGCTCCTGATCCCTGAACCAGGATACTTCGCCTGTAAATCCGGCACCGGCTATGGAACCTGCCCATCCCAATCCTGCCGTCACGTCATCCTCCATAACACCAGCAAAGAACTGAAAGTCGTAATCCCACTTGTTGAACCGGTACATGGCTGCAGCCGTATATTTCAGCTCTTTATTGAGGATGATGGTATCAAAACTAACTGTTTCGGCGATAAGCGTGTTGCCAATTTTTCCGGCGAGCTGGATAGAAGAGAAATCGCCGGTGAAGAATTCCATTAATACGGCATCGCTGCCCGGACGTTCTATGTAGTTAAAATCGAAATAATTATATGCATTAAAAATATCGTTTGGGTTCCAGATCAGGTTAACGCCCCAGTTGATCCGTTGTCGCCCGATTGTCAGTTCAAATTTATTTAATGTCCATTTCAGGCTTGCCCGGTCGAAATTTGTATAGAAAACATACGAATCTCCTCCGGCTATCTGAAATGTCAAATCCATCCAGCCGTTGTCGAAAGTTGTTAGTTCGTTGTAGTTGTAATTGAGTTTTAATTTTGAAAACATGTCGTTGTACAAGGCGTTCATCGGCCCGAACAGAAAGTTATTGCGCATGCCTACATAAAACTCCAGATTGTCTATCGGATTGTACCAGAAATTAAACCGGTTGTAAATGCCCGATTGATTTTCCCATTCGTTAAAACCAAGTGTTTTATTGATACCCCCGTATGGAATCCAAGTGTTGTTGAGGTATTCTGCAAAACCCGTAACACGGAATTTATGCGGTTGCTGAGCGAGGGTGGGGGAGATGGTGAGTAGGAAGATGAGGAGGGCAAGGATTGTTTTTGCGGGAATGATAAATCCGGAGAAGCTCGGAGTCCAATTTTGCACATTACTGCTCTTCCGGATTTGCAATCCGGAAGCAAAGGATATAGGATTTGTAATCCTGTCAATCATTGCCGTAAAATCCCGTTTACTGGTCAAACTTTTCATCTTTGATGATCTTCCCGTCTTCGATAGTGATGATCCGCTTTGCTTTATCCATTACGCGCTGGTCGTGCGTGGCAAAGATGAACGTAGTGTTGTATTTTCTGTTCATTTCGGCCATAAGTTCCAGCAACTCGGTTGTTGCTTTCGAG
>DGOT01000048.1:0-7207 GCA_002389465.1 Bacteroidales bacterium UBA4459
GGCGCAGGTTGCTTTCAGTTCCAACGAAACCGTGAACAGTGCCGAAGCCAAACTGGAGCCTTTCCTGCAATGGGTGAACGAACAGCCCTGGGCAGTGCGGAGCTCGGTTGCCTTTGGTAGCGAAGCCGGTGTGTTGAGCCTGGGTAGCGGGAACCTGCCTGCCGAAGCCACTATCACCATCAACTGTGTGGACCGTTTCAGCAGGAAGCTAACGATATGGCAGATAGAAGATACTTTACGGGACAAAATTGCCCATCTCGAAGGCATCAAAAAGAATGATGTGTACGACTTTGGTGCGACGGCTGTTTCTTCTATCAAAGCCTCACTTGACGTACGTTTGAAATCACCCGTGGTGGATGGCCTGGCCGATAAATCACACGAAGTGCAGGAAGCCATCAAGGACATCAAAGGACTGACTTCCGTTTCGACGAGTTGGGACAAAGATTTCAGTGAAATTGTGCTCGATATTGACGAGAACAAAGCCCTCAGTTACGGCATCACACCCTTTCAAATTGCCATGCAAATCCCTGTCAAAGGACAGATTGTCGGACTGAATGCCGACTTGCAGTCGATGAACACCCAATTTGCACGGCTTTACTTAAAAGGGAAATTCAGTCAGAACGAACAAACTTTGCGCTTACTTCCGATTCATACAAAGATGGGAGATATCCCACTGGAGCAGGTGGCCAAAATTTCGAAGAATCTGACCTACGCCAAAATTGAAAGGGACAAAATGCTGTACAGCGTTGACATCAACGGTTACCGTGCCGATCGACCGATAACCCACCTGACCAATGATGCCGAAGCCGCCCTGGCCAGAATCAAGGCCGACAACGACGTCATCATCACCCAGGAAGGCGATATCGCTACCATCAACGACAGTTTTGCCCGGATGATGAAAGCCATCGCTTTGGGAATTCTTATCCTGACCATCGCCCTGATTGCCATTTACAAATCAGTGCGCATGTCGTTGATTATGATACTTGTACTACCCCTGTCGTTGATTGGTGCTGCCTGGGGGATGCTCTTTTTCCACAAACCCAGTTGCATGCCCAGCATGTTGGGGATACTGCTGCTCTTTGGCATCATCATCAAAAATGCGGTACTGCTGATTGACTTTTACCAGAAATACCGCGAAGGTGGCGAATCGCCCTTTGAAAGCGCCATCGAGAGTGTGCGCGTTCGTTTCCGTCCCGTCATGATGACGGCTTTTGGTACCATCGCCGGAATGATTCCAATCGCGCTGGAGCAGGCTGTAGGACTTGAACGCCTGAGCCCGCTGGCCAATGTAGCCATCGGTGGCCTGCTGATCGGAACCTTGCTTACCTTGATATTCGTCCCGATGTTTGCTTATATGGCGGATGGCCCGAAAAAGAAATTAAATGTTGTTCATACAGATAATTAGTGCGTTTTACTAAACACTGAAATTTGTTCCTCTGAGGAGAAGAACCGTGAAAATGGTACACATATTGAGAGAACAAAAATAAGAACGCCGTTATTGCGAGCCCAGTGCGTTGGCCATGTGTGTTGGAGCAGCCAGAGGACTCCTTCGCGCAACTCATCCCACTGGGTTCGCAATGACGTTGATTAGAAGTAAGATGAATGCTCAGAAAGACAGTTTTTAGAAGTTTACAAAGGTCACAGAAAGTTAAATCTTAAAAACAATAAGACAATGAAAAAAGTAATCATAGCAATCCACGGCCTGGGCAACAAACCCTCAAAAGAACAACTGCATAAATGGGGGAGAATGGCTATTAAGGAAGGTATTGATAATCTGGGGGCAAAAGTTAAATTGCCTGAATTCGAACTGGTTTATTGGGCTGACCTTATTTACGACAAACCACAAACAGTAGCCGTAAAAGACAAGGAGAGTCCTTATTTCCTGGATGAAGTTTATACCAAAGCACCCAAAAATTACAAAGTGGAACCGCATGAAATCAGGCAAAAGTTTCAGGATTATTTTAAATTATTGGCCTATAAAGTCTTCTTAAAAAAGGACTATCATTTGCGTTATGCTTTTGTTTCCCAAAAATTAATCCATAAATACTTTTATGAACTGGAAGTTTATTTTGAAGGGGACAGTGATTTTCAGTCAGACTTCAACTACCAGGTAAAACAAGAGATCATCAGGCGGTTGAGCGAAACCCTGAAAAAACACAAAAACGATAAAGTCATGCTGATTGCCCATTCCATGGGTTCAATCATTGCTTATGATGTATTAAGCTTTGTAGCACAGCAAAGCAGCATTGACACATTTATTACCATGGGTGCGCCATTGGGTGCACCTTTCGTGATGAGCCGGATTGCTGCCCACTCGAAAAGCACCTACGGACAAATCAAATTGCAAACACCCGAAGTGGTTCAAAAACACTGGTATAATTTTTCAGATATCCGTGACAAAATAGCACTCGATTACAAACTGTCTGATGATTTTGCGCCCAACTGTAAAGGGGTAAAGGTCGTTGACAAACTGGTGACTAATAATTACGTCATGAACGGCATTGCCAATCCACACAAATCTTTTGGCTATTTGCGTGTACCCGAATTTACCAATATGCTGGTTGATTTTATCAATGATAATCAGGCTTAGCTCAACCATCAGCAAATTCATTCCTAATAAGTAAAAAAAATCTAAAAAAACTGATATAAATTAGCAGATAAAGTTTTGTTTTGAAAGCATTGTTCGTAATTTTGCGAAATACCAATATATTAAAATTCTCTGATTAAAAAGAAGGGTATATAAAATGCTTGCGAGAACCAGAATCACGTTGTCCTGTTACCGATAATATCAAAACAGGAACAACGATAAATATCATTTAAAACAAAAAATTATGTTTCAATTACCAGACTGGACATTTGAGTTTCACGGCCACAGATGTCCTTTTATGCCCATCGGTTACCGCATGGGTGAATTGGCCAAGGAAAAACTGGGTGTGGGTAAATCGCTCAACCATGACATGCATGTTTTTTCGGAAATGGGTATCGGCCATCCGCAGGGATGTATGCAGGACGGCATTATGGCTTCAACAGCCGCAACTTTTGGAAAAGGCCTCATCGAGAAATTGTATTATGGAAAAGTGGCGGCCACCTTTTGGCATCCTCAAAAAGGAGCGGTACGGATTTATTTGAAAAATGTATTTGCCGACAGCCTTTCGCCCCATGAGTTTTTCAAATACCGCAAAAAGGGCGTGCAACCGTCGGAAATCCCGGAAGAAGTGCGTACCGACATCATTGACAAAGTATTAAACGCCACTAACGAAGAACTGTTCAAAGTGACGATGCTCCCCGATTTCGATTACAAACCGGTAAAAGGCAGCTTTGCCAAAAGCAAATGTGAAGTTTGTGGTGAATATGTATTCGAAAGATATCTGAGGATTAAGGACGGGAAAAAAGTTTGCATTCCCTGTTCGGGTTACAATGCTGATGAAATGTTTTTACCGAAAGTGAGGTAAGCATTATTCATTAGCACAGGTTCCGGGACATAAATCAATGTAAATAATTCTATATCATGTTATACACCATCGTATTTTTCATCATCGCCATTGCCTCTTTCATCTTTGCCATGCTGGGCCTGGGGGGTGGAATGGTTTATGTCCCGGTATTGAACTGGGCGGGTTTCGACATGGTCAAAGTGGCCATTCCCCTGGGCTTGCTGCTCAACGGGCTGAATACTTTGCTGGCACTTATCCCTTTTGCTCGTAAAAAACTGGTGGACTGGAAAGGGGGAATGGTGATGGCCGTAACTGCCTTAATTGCAGCACCCCTTGGTGCCATGACCAGCGACCATGTTCCGGTTCAAACCCTGAAGATTTTATTTGCCATTATGGTGGTTGCGGCTGCGGTTCGGATGATCTGGTCAGTCAAAAAAGCAGAACCCAAAAGCATGATGTCCCTGGGAAAAAGAAGCCTGCTTGGTTTCTTTGTCGGGGCATTTGCCGGATTTGTGGGTGGCATGCTCGGCCTGGGTGGCGGGTTCATCATCGCGCCTATTCTGATGATGATGGGTTACAAAACCAAAGAAGCCGCAGCGACCACCGCTTTCGTGGTAACGTTTTCATCCTTTTCAGGTTATCTTGGGCACATGGTCTCCGGTGAAACGAACTGGTTGTTAACAGGAATCGTAGTTATCGCCGTCATCATTGGGTCGCAGTTGGGAGGGCGCTACATGACACAAAAAGCCAAATCGAAACAGGTAAAAATTATTTACGCCATTGTCCTGCTGCTGATTGCTGCCAAGATGACTTACGGAGCACTGACCTATCAGCCAAAGCAAAAAGAAAACAGCGCACCGGTCAACAGCAAGGATGAAACTTCCATGCTATTGCCTTCAGCAGCAAACAATATTTCTTTGAACCACAGCACAGTTTCGGCTGCCATATTCAAAATGCAATGAAAACAAAGTGGCAAAATATAGCTTTCCTGACTATTTTGCTGGTTGCTTCTTCCGTTCAGGCACAGGAAATATCAGCTCCAAAAAGCCTTGAATGGCATGCCTACACTCAGCTCAGGTTTGCCACAGATTTTGACAGCTACAACAACTTTTCGGTACGCCGCTTGAAATTCTGGCTCAAATCGGCTCCCGGTTTTTCCAAACACTGGTCATTCAAGATACAGGCCATCTTCATGTCCATACAAAAGGAGAAATTCTTTTTACAAGATGTTTACGGACAATACAGCTGGGAAAATTCAAGTATCTGTTTCGGGCAGTTTATCCCGCAATACGCCTTGCAACGCTTCCAACCCGATTATTTGATTCCCAGCAGCGAAAGGTCGAGGGCAATTATGCTGCTCATCCCTGATGGGACTTTAGGGGTGAGGGATATCGGCCTACAATATAATCTGCGGGCAATGAACAAGAAGCTGGAATTTAACATTGGCCTGTTCAACGGCTATGGCATTAAAGATTATCGCTTCAGCAATTCCGGATACCTGCTCACACAAAACCTGTCCTACCATATCCCGATGAAGAAAAACTCGCTTAAGATTGGTTACTCGCTGATGTACCGCAAAGCGGAAGACATTGTTTTTCATGGCATCTTACCCGACACACTCAGTTATTCGGGCAGCGATTTTCGGTTTAATGTTTATGGTATTTTCATCAGTAAAGTTGTGGATATTCAGGCCGAATATCTTCATGCCCTTCTGGATACTACGACGGCCAGCGGATATTATGTTTTGGCCACGGTAAAATTCAACCCAAAAAACCACGCCTATTTTGTATTTGATGAATATACAAATCAGGAGGGCTTTCCTGTAAACAGTCCCTGGTATATTGCCGGTTACAATTATTTATCCAGGGAATACAAAATCATGCTCAGCCTCGAAAGTGGTTTTCAAGAGGTCGCCGGGCAATGGCAAAACAGAACGGTAATCCAATTTCAATTGTTTTTTCATTAAAAATTTAGCATCACAACATATCCAAAAGAATGCTTATTGCTCGCTTTTGTCACGGATTTGCAAAAGGATTTTCTCAAATGCTTCATCATCCTGAAAACCTTTAAAATCCTTGCTGTTTTTCATCCTTGCATATTCATCAAAACCATTGTCGGCGGCTTTTTGCAATTGCGGAATTACCTGCCCCTTCTTGCCGGTTCTGACCAGCCATGCTGCTCTCAGATAATATACTTCCGGATTTTCCGGGTCCACCTTTTCGTAAATAGTAAGATACTTATCCGCTTCGTTTAACTGATTGTTACGAAGTGTCCCGCTGGCATACATATACGAAACCAGGCTCAGGTAATTCAGCAATCTCAGGTTAACCGGATCCTCCGGTTTTTTATACAAATCTTCTATTTCCTGTAACCACCAGCTTAAATTCTTTGATCCCATAGCAGCCGCAAACTTTTGCTGCTGGTTACGCTCGAATATCTCTTCCTTTTCTTCCGACTCTCGCCACACCATATATGCAGGTCTTGTAACCAGACTGTCAAACTCTGCTTTATATATATCCGTAGGCACCAGCTGATCAAGAAAAGTAATGATCTTCCGGTCGGTTTGCACCAACAGTACCGTTTTGCCTTCTTTCCGTGCTTCTGTTCGTATACTGTCATTGCGTATTAGAAACGCATTGATCTCCTTTTCATCCTTCAGATGCTGGTTCTTTCGCATCGCATCAAACTGTAAAAACTCAAAACCCTCTTGCATGATTTTTTCAGGAGGCCAGTCGTGCTTACCATCATAAATCAATAAATAATGCGGTATAGGCGTTTGGTCAAGCGCTATGTCCAGTTCTTTCATCTCGAGGTAGTTAAAATCTTTATCGCCCACGATGGCCAGGTAACTGAATTGCGTATTAAAACCTGAACCAAGCGGTGGAAAACCGGCAGCGCAACCGATAACTCCGGCTACATTCTCTTTCCGGAACAGAGCAATTCTGGCAGCCACCCTTGCCCCTCCCGAGAACCCTGATACGTTCATTTGATCGTGGTCAATATTAAAACGTTCTGCCACATCATTAAACAACAAAGAAATAATACGATCTGTCTCCTCAGGCGGTTGTCCGTTTTCCGAGTTATTGGAACCAACAAGTATGAATCCGTATTTTTCCGCAAGTGCGGCATATTTCTCTACAGGCATGACTCCCCTCTTGTGGGCATCGAAAAAGAAAATGACTGGAAAAATATTTTTCGGTTTCGTAATATTGGTGTGCGTTTCAGGAAGGTACAAAGCGTAGCTGAAGGCCGTATCAGCAATGCAAGAGATGTATTTATGAATCATTCCTTCTTTTAGTGAGGGGAATTGGGTTGGGTGTGAAACATAATTATTTTGATTATTTGTTTGACCACTACGTTGTGTGCAGGAAATAAGAAAAAACAAAAGGATAATCCATGTTTTTTTCATCAGGAAGTATTTTAAGCGAAAAGTACAGAAAAAATAGCAAGACGACGCAAAAGTTTTCGAGTGATTCTTTGGAAGTTGAATTATTTTTCATTTATCTTTATTCGTAGTTTTACGAATAACGAACATAAATAATTATTGCTATGGAAATCAAAATTCTAGGAACAGGGTGTCCTAATTGCAGAACATTGGAAAAAGCCACTCGCGACACTGTTGACGAGTTAGGAATCGATGCAACGATCCGTAAAGAAGAAGATATTATGAAAATAATGGAGTATGGTGTCATGCATACACCTGCTTTGGTAGTGAACGAGAAAGTGGTATCGAGTGGGCGGATTCCCAGTAAAAATGAACTGAGAAAACTATTAAC
>DGOT01000048.1:7226-13611 GCA_002389465.1 Bacteroidales bacterium UBA4459
GACTGCTAAGGTTGAACAGAATGAAACCCTTAATTCCACCGACAAAATCGAGGTGTATTATTTTCACTTTACATCGCGCTGTACAACATGCAGGGCAGTGGAGTCTGTAACCCGAACAATACTTAAGGAAACTTATCCTGAACGGATGAAAGAAGGAATGCTATCTTTTAAAGCGCTCAATCTTGATGAGCCTGTCAATGAACAGCTTGCTGACGAACTTCATGTTTCCGGACAAACGCTGTTATTTGTGAAAGACGGTGAAAAGAAAGACCTGACAACGGATGCGTTTATGTATGCCCGTTCAAATCCTGACAAATTGAAAGAGAAGATCATCCGAACTATTGACAAACTCTAAAACCCTATGGAGTTTTTAACCGACTTACTGGAGAACAACTCGTTACCGGTATTGTCCGCTTTTGTCCTGGGTCTAATGACAGCTATCAGTCCCTGCCCGCTGGCAACCAATGTTACGACGATCGGCTTTATCAGTAAAGACATAGAGAACCGCAACAAAGTATTTTTTAACGGGCTGGTGTACACCCTTGGGCGTTCTGTTTCCTACACAACTCTGGCGGTCGTTATATTTTACGGGGCCGATCAATTCAGGATTTCGGGCTTTTTTCAGCAGTATGGCGAAAAAATTATCGGTCCTTTGCTAATTGTCATTGGCCTGTTTATGCTGGATGTGCTCAGGATTAAATTCCCGGGTATGTCGTCACTCGCCGAAAGGATGAACAAAAAAGGAATCAGTAACTACTGGGACGTCCTGTTACTGGGGATGGTTTTTGCGCTAGCTTTCTGCCCGTATAGTGGAGTGCTTTATTTCGGCATGCTGATTCCCATGACCATCAGCAGCGGAAACGCGATCGCACAACCCTTTGTATTTGCCGTGGCCACAGGCATACCGGTCATTCTTTTTGCCTGGTTAATTGCTTATACTTTGTCAAGCATGGGCACATTTTATCATAAGGTAAAAGAATCTGAGCTTTGGTTCAGAAAATTTATTGCCGTCTTGTTTATTGCTGTTGGCATCTACTATGTAGTCATTATTTATTTGTAGTTTTTTTAACCTTATTGTTCGTGAAATCACGAACTGTTTGAAGGACAACGTTATGGAATGGAAAAATGAACTGAAAATATTATTCTGAATTGCCTTCTTTTTTCTGCTGGCTTATTTTATGCCGCTGGAAAACCTCCGGTTTCAGGAGACCGTTGAAGCCACCCTCGACCTTACACGCTGGTACGCCCGCGAACATGTGATTTTGTGTTTGTTGCCCGCCTTTTTCATTGCGGGGGTTATTTCCGTTTTTGTCAGCCAGGGTTCAGTATTACGGTATTTCGGGGCACAGGCCAAGAAGTGGATGGCCTATACTGTAGCAGCAGTATCGGGAACGATCCTGGCGGTCTGCTCCTGTACCATCTTACCGTTGTTTTCGAGCATTCACCAACGAGGCGCCGGGTTGGGACCTGCCATTGCCTTTTTATACTCAGGCCCGGCCATTAATATACTGGCTATTATCTTAACCGCCAATATTCTGGGTTTCGAGATGGGACTGGCGCGTGTAATCGGCGCGGTACTCTTCAGTGTAGTGATTGGCGTTACGATGTCGCTGATCTACCGGAAAGAAGAGAAGGAAAAAGCCGAAGAACAAATGAATATCAAAGTTTTGCCGGAAAAAAGACCGCTCTGGCAAACGGCTTTTCACTTTTTCACACTGGTGTTCATTCTTGTGCTCGCCAACTGGGGCAAACCCGACACCGATAGCGGCGTGCTCTTCTGGATGTGGACCCATAAATGGTACATTACATCTTTTTTGGGGCTGCTGCTGGTTTATTCGCTCATCGACATATTGAAAATAAAATGGTGGTGGGTGTTGACCGGAGTTGGGGCAACGTCCATCAGTGCTTTGCTGACAACAAGTCCGATGGTGCCCATGGTAGTTGGTATTGCAGCCATCAGCATCATGACCTTACTGGATGGTGATGATAACAAAGAGTGGACACTTTCGATCTGGGATTTCACCAAGCAGATCATGCCATTGCTTGCCTTGGGTGTGCTGGTTGCCGGGTTCTTACTGGGTTCAACCCACGACGGCACACAAATTGCCGGTATTATTCCTGAATCATGGATAAGCAATTTAGTGGGTGGTAATTCACTGTTCGCCAACTTCTTTGCTTCCATTGTTGGCGCCTTTATGTATTTCGCCACATTAACAGAGGTACCTATCCTACAGGGCTTGCTTGGCGCAGGAATGGGAAAAGGCCCGGCGCTTGCCCTTCTGCTGGCTGGACCTTCTCTTTCGCTACCCACTATGTTGGTTATACGCAATTTGATCGGTACGCAAAAAACGCTGGTTTATGTGAGCCTGGTGGTTTTGATGGCAACAGTTACCGGCTTAATTTACGGTGCGATTTGCTAAAACTTGTAAATCTAATTATTTACTCTTTGGTTTCTCAATTATTATAACTTTACGCTCATGAATTAAAACAAATCCATGTATCGATTGATATTTGTTATTCTTTTAAATTTAATTATCACTTTTTCATTTGCCCAGCTCATCGAAGCTGGTTCCACATGGAAGTATCTTGACGACAGTTCCGACCAGGGAACCGCCTGGCAGCAACCCGGTTTTGATGACATCAACTGGACCGAAGGGCCCGCCCAACTGGGGTACGGCGACGATGACGAAGCCACTGTGCTGGGTTGGGGAGATAATCCTTCCGACAAGTACCTCACCTATTACTTCAGAAAAACATTTAACATTTCCAACCCGAATGAGAAACCGGCGCTAAAAGCAGGACTTATACGTGATGACGGTGCTGTAGTGTATATCAACGGAGTGGAAGTGTTTCGTGCCAATATGCCGGAAGGAGAGATCACATACCAGACAAAAGCCGACCATACAGTTGCTGGTGACAGTGAAAATTTGTTTTTTGCCTATACTTTTCCATCCTCCGTGTTGCAAAGTGGCGAAAACACAATAGCCGTAGAAGTTCATCAGCGATTCAAAACAAGTTCGGATATCAGTTTCGACCTGCAACTGGATTTTGCCGAATATCCTGTTTTCATAAAAGAACCTTATTTATTGTATTCCGGTGAGAAGACTGAGATGCTGATCGTATGGCAAATGGACAGCACACGCTCCTGCCGGGTTGAATGGGGAACAGACACAACCTATACCGAAGGGACTGCTACTACAGACGAATATGGTAACGACCACCTGCACAAAATAATAATTTCGGGTCTGAACCCGGACACAAAATATTTTTACCGAGTTTCTATCAACAGGATGAGCAGTAAAAAAGGGAGTTTTAAAACAGGTGTTCCTGACAGTGCGACCGACATAAGTTTTTATGCCTATGGTGACACACGTACAAATCCCGGAACGCACAATTTAGTAGCTGAGAAGATCGTTGAGGAAGTTGCACAACATCCTGAAACACAAACGTTCATTATCTCTACAGGAGATTTTGTAGCTAATGGTGACAGCGAAAGAGACTGGCAGGAGCAATTTTTCGATGCCGACTACGAATACATCCGGCAGATGATGTCGAAACTGCCTTATGTGGCTGCTATAGGCAACCATGAAGGACAGGGACAACTATTTAAAAAATACTTCCCCTACCCCATGTTTGTTTCCAGTCGGTATTATTACTCTTTCGATTATGGCCCGGCTCATTTTACAGTCATTGATCAGTTTACAAGCTACGATGAAGGTAGCCTGCAATACGTGTGGTTGGTGAACGACCTGGCCACTTCCGATAAGCACTGGAAATTCATCCTGCTGCATGAGCCGGGATGGACGGCCGGAGGCGGCCACTCCAACAACGGGAAAGTGCAACAACTTGTACAGCCACTTTGCGAAACCTTCGGCGTCCAGTTTGTACTTGCCGGGCATAATCATTATTACGCACATGCGGTCGTTAACGGCGTAAACCATATTACTACCGGGGGCGGGGGTGCACCACTTTATACGCCCAACCCGAGCCACGACAGTATTGTGATTGTCAGCAAAACAAATCATTATTGCCGTATTGACATTGACGGCGACACGCTTACTTTCACGGCCACCGACAAAGACGGAAAGCTGATCGAATCGTTCATCCAACCGCTCAATCCGGACGCAGTTCCCGAATATGCAGGTGAAGAGCATTTCAACATTTTCACAACCGGGAAAGCCATTACCGTAATCAATAAAAGTGACCTGAAAGGCCGCCTGTTGGTCTATAATACATACGGGCGCAACATTTTCCGGGAAAAACTATTAAAAGGTGAAAACCGGGTAAGCGTTGATACAACGAGTATTTATTTTGTCCGGGTTGAATATGGAAAGAACAGAAGGGTTGTAAAAAAGGTTTTTGTCAAGTAGAACACTTACTCACTATAAGCTAGCAAAACAAGATTTATCCCCACTCCAGTCTTGTAATTCAAGATCGAGAGAAGTGTCTTCATTGCTATAAGCCACCCTTCCGGCATATCTAAAAATCATATAACTCTATTTAATAATTCTGTAACGTCTACGAAACTTGTATGAATTAATATTGCAAAATAATAATCCGCCATAAGACATTTAGTTAATTAATAATAGAATGAAACACGATCATAGCGAACACAAAGAGCATTCCTGCTGCAACCACGGCGAAACGAGTACAGAACAAGCAACTACTTACTACTGTCCGATGAAATGCGAAGGGGACAAGGTTTATAAGGAGACCGGGGACTGCCCGGTGTGCCATATGCACCTCGTTCCGGTGGGCCAAAGTGAAAAAGAACATCATCACGGGGATCATCACTACGATAAAAGCCAAGAACATCGCGAACATTACAAGCACGGTGTTGCTACCCATGCAGGAGCGTATTATTGCCCCATGCGCTGCGAGGGCGACAAGACGTACACGAAAGCCGGAAGTTGTCCTGTATGCGGTATGGATTTGGTAGCAGAACTCGGAGCGGAAACAGACGAAGGGAAAAAAGCATGGAAAAACATGACAAAAAAATTCATCCTGGCACTGGCATTGTCATTTCCTTTATTTGTAGTTGCCATGTCAAACGTTATTCCCTCCTTAAATCTTGCAAGCATAACACCTGTTAAAGTGTGGAATTGGATACAATTCGCACTGGCTACACCCGTAGTTTTTTATGCCGGCTGGGATTTCTTTGTCAGGGGATGGAACTCTGTCAGGCGGTGGTCGCCCAATATGTGGACACTGATCTCCATAGGTGTGGGGGCTGCCTATCTTTTTAGTGTTTTCGGACTTCTGTTTCCGGAGATGTTTCCTGCCCAGTTTAAAGATGCGCAGGGTAACGTACACTTATATTTTGAAGCTTCTGCGATTATCCTGACACTGGTATTACTCGGACAGGTGCTCGAGTTAAGGGCTCACAGTAAAACCAATTCGGCCATCAAAGCATTGCTGAACCTGGTTCCCCCTGTAGCAAGGGTTTTCCGTAACGGAAAGGAAGAAGAAATTCCTTTGGAAGAAGTGATTGCTGGTGACATACTGTTAGTTAAACCCGGCGAAAAGATCCCTGTTGACGGAGTGTTAACTTCCGGTACAGCCATTATTGACGAAAGTATGATCACCGGCGAACCGGTTCCCTCAGAAAAGGAAGTGGGTAATAAAGTAATCGGTGGTACCATTAACGGAAGAACTGTT
Organism: Bacteroidales bacterium UBA4459; assembly: GCA_002389465.1. Lineage (GTDB taxonomy): Bacteria > Bacteroidota > Bacteroidia > Bacteroidales > F082 > UBA4459. The sequence goes on from DGOT01000048.1 coordinate 12,885, forward strand.
TTTGAGATGAAAGCCGAAAAAGTGGGTTCTGACACCTTACTGGCACAGATCATTGAAATGGTCAACGAAGCCAGCCGGTCGCGTGCGCCCATTCAGAAACTTGCCGATATCGTTGCCAAATATTTTGTACAGATCGTTATCCTGATCTCCATCCTGACTTTTGTCACCTGGTATTTCTGGGGGCCTGATCCGGCCCTGGTATTTGCTTTTGTAAATGCTGTGTCTGTACTGATCATTGCGTGCCCCTGTGCTTTGGGGCTGGCAACCCCCATGTCCATTATGGTTGGAACGGGGCGTATGGCGCAATCAGGTGTACTGGTGAAAGATGCAGCGGCTATTGAAGAAATGAACAAGGTGGATACATTGATCGTTGACAAAACCGGAACACTGACTGAAGGAAAACCCAGCTTGAAAGGTTTTAAATCGTTTGGAAGGCTCAGCGATGAAGAAATACTCAAATATGCGGCTTCCATTGATGCCAATAGTGAACATCCCATAGCCGATGCCATTGTTGCAGGAGCAAAAGAAAAAGGAATAGAACTGCTTAAAGTTTCCGATTTTGAATCGGTTACCGGAAAAGGTGTTCAGGCTGTTTACGGAAAAGAAAAAATTGGTCTGGGCAACCAGCGTCTGATAGAGACATTCACGGCAAGCCTTCCGGATGAAAACAAGAAAGTGGCTGAAGAATGGCAGTTAACAGGACAGACGGTTATGTTTCTGATCATTG
>DGOT01000171.1:0-8743 GCA_002389465.1 Bacteroidales bacterium UBA4459
ATGCTTGGAAATTTAATCGAATAAAATACTTCTTAGTATCTTTGCAGCGTTATAATTGAAGCAGGTTTGCATTGAGGAAAACAAACGGAAACAAAAAGGTATGATTGCACGACATTTGATATCTGAAGACATTTTACCGCTTAAAACATCAACAACGGGTGAGCAGGCGCTTAACCTGATGGAAGAACTAAAAGTTTCCCACTTTCCGATCGTAAATAATGAAGTTTTCTTAGGGCTGATATCCGAACAGGATATTCTTGATTTAAATCATTTAAAGGAACCACTGGGCAACTATAATCTTTCCCTGAAAAACCCTTATGTCAACGAGCATCAGCATTTGTATGACGTGCTGAAACTTGTGCGTGATTTAAAACTTACGCTGATCCCCGTATTGGATGATCATGAGCGGTATTTAGGGTGTATTACGTTGATGGATCTGGTGAATTATATAGCCGGCTCATTCTCACTGGAGAATCCGGGAGGAATTATTGTACTGGAAATGAGCCAGAATGATTACAACCTTACTGAAATAGCGCAAATAGTTGAATCAAACGATGCCAAAGTATTAAGCTTGTTTTTAGCAAGCCATTCCGACTCAACACGCCTGGAAGTAGCTATTAAGCTGAACAAGACCGACCTTGGTGGCGTGCTGCAGACTTTTGACAGGTACGGGTATTATGTTAAAATTTCTTTCGGCGATGATGAGGACCGCGATGACATCAAAGAAAACTATGATTCGCTGATGAATTACTTGAATATTTAAAACTCCTTCCGGCTCCAAAGACGACAGGGACTGGTTTTACGTTAAAAAAAGTTAAGATTCCGTAAAAAAAAGCATGCTTTTGCCCATCCTATTTTTTTTAGCATTTTTTAAATTAGCTTTGTACGCTTAATAAGCTGCACGCATGAAAGTTGCATTATTTGGAAAAGAATTTGCCAAAAACCAATACATTTATCTTCAGCAGATAATTGACGAGTTGGTTTTAAACAATGTAGATATAAGCCTATATGCTCCCTTTTTCGAAAAGCTGGGAAATAAACTGAATCTGCCCGAAAAGTATTCCTTGTTTGATTCGCACAATGATCTTATTAAAGGAACTGACATGCTTTTTTCGATCGGTGGTGACGGAACCTTATTGGACACGATTCCTTACGTACGGGGTTCGGGCATACCCATATTGGGAATCAACCTGGGAAGGTTGGGGTTTTTGTCGAGCATTTCAAAAAACGAAATAAAGCAGGCACTGGAAAATATTTTTGCCGGCGAATATTACCTTGACAAAAGAGCCTTATTGCAATTGGAGAAACCAGACAAACTTTTCGGCCAACTGAACTTTGCACTGAACGACCTTACTATTTACAGAAATAACACTACCTCATTAATTGTTGTACATGTTTATGTAGATGATAATTTTTTAAACTCGTACTGGGGTGACGGCCTGATTGTGTCAACGCCGACAGGATCTACAGCCTATTCGATGAGTGCGGGTGGCCCGATTGTAAGCCCCGGTTCGCAAAATTTTGTTATTGCCCCCATTGCCTCACACAATTTAACGGTAAGGCCTATCGTTATTCAGGACAGTAGCGTTATCAGAATAAAAATAGGTGGCAGGGAAGACAAATACCTGATGACGATGGATTCACGGCATTCGATGATCAATAAGGAAGAAGAATTGGTCATCAGGAGGTGTGAATTTGAGGTGAACCTTGTGGAAATGAAGGACAAAAACTTCTTCTCTACCATCCGTGATAAACTCTATTGGGGAGTTGATACGAGAAACTGATATGCCTTTATCGGAAGGCATACGTTCATAGGTGTTTGTGATATGCAAAAAAATGATAATTTTGGCGCTCAAATTTAGAATGAAGCACATTATAAAAAATAATACGTTTCGAGGCATAATAACCGGATTGCTCGCCGGTTTTATTTTTATTGTACCTGCTACTTTGACAGCACAAACATTGGAGGTAGGCATTTCCGCTGGCACATCTTATTATCTGGGCGACATAAACCCCGCCCTTCCTTATGTATATGCGCAGCCGGCTTACGGTGCGCTGGTACGATATAACATCAACAACAGATGGTCGGCCCGGTTTTCGTACTCCAGAGGTAAGCTTAAAGGAGATGATTTAAAATCCAATGTGGTAAAAAATCGTAATTTGAATTTCCAGACAAACATCAATGATTTCTCGTTGATAGGGGAGTTTAATTTCTGGGAGTATTTTACGGGCAGTAAAAAGAATTATTTCACGCCTTATATTTTTGGCGGCATAGGTTTATTCACTTTCAAACCGTTTAATTTTAGCGGAACAAACCTTAATGCACACGGAACAGAGGGGCAAAATGTGGGCTACAACGGCAGGTCTCCGTATAAGCTCTGGAATTTTTCCTTTCCTTTTGGCTTTGGATTCAAATACAGTTTATCCGATCGGCTTGCCCTCGGACTTGAATGGGGGATGAGAAAAACATTTACTGATTATATTGATGATATAAGCACCACTTATTACACCAGCGGAGACCCTGTTTCGGACCCTAAAGGATTATATGATGCCGGGATGCAGCGGGGGAATGAAAATACGATGGACTGGTATAACTTTACGCTGTTATCCATCACCTATAAATTCAACCTGTACGGAAGTAAAAAGTGTAGAGACAATGTTTGGTAAAACACTTGGCCGATGAGCTTTAAAGAACAGATCATACCCGAAAAACTGCCTGCACACATTGCCATCATTATGGATGGGAACGGAAGATGGGCAATGAAACAGGGTAAAGATCGTGTTTTTGGCCACCAGCATGGCATAGGTGCCGTCAGGAATGCTGCTGAAGCCGCTGCTGAATTGGGGGTGAAGTATTTAACGGTTTACGCCTTCTCAACCGAAAACTGGAACCGTCCGCGTATGGAAGTTGACGCACTGATGAGTTTGTTTGTCGAGACCATAGAACAGGAACAGGAAACACTGAAGAAGAACAATATTCGCCTTAATGCCATAGGCGACCTGGCGAGTCTTCCTAAAGAGAATTATAAAAAACTCATGGATGCAATCGGTAGAACAAAAGACCATAACAGAATGGTGCTTACACTGGCCATGAGTTACAGTTCGAGGTGGGAAATATTAGATGCCGTTAAAAAGATTCTGGAAGATTACAACCGGAAAAAAATAACGGCAGATGATCTTACAGAGGCTTATTTTGGCCTAAAACTGACAACTGCCGGAATGCCGGATCCTGAGCTTCTTATCAGAACAAGTGGCGAAAGCAGGCTGAGTAATTTTCTTCTATGGCAGGCAGCATATACTGAATTGTATTTTACGTCAAAACTCTGGCCGGAATTTGAAAAGGAAGATCTGTACGAAGCCATAGTTAACTATCAAAACCGGGAAAGAAGATTTGGTCTTACAAGCCAGCAGTTAAACAGATAAATGGAAAGCATGATGAGGAGATTGGGAGATTTTTTTTCAAAGATACTTGTGGTTGGGTTTTTGTTTGTGCCTTTTATTACGATGGCCCAGATAGACATTGGGGATGATCTTTCCAAAATCAATTACGACCATCCTGTTGATTATTACATTGGCGGTATCGAAGTTGAGGGAGTTAAATACTTCGACAAGAATGTCATCATCATGTTGTCACAACTGGAGGTTGGACAACGTGTTAAAATTCCGGGAGAGGCTATAACGAGTGCTATAAGGAAATTATGGAACCAGGGGCTGTTTGATAATATAAAAATTACGGCTTCAAAAATAGAAGCCGGAAAGATATATCTTAAATTCTATGTTCAGGAACGGCCAAGGCTCAGTAAGTTTTCTTTCGATGGAATTCGTAAATCAGAAGCGGATGACATTCGCGAAAAGATCAATCTTACCAGAGGTGATGTGGTTACTGATCATTTAATGATTCGGACCATAAATATCATAAAAGACTATTATGCTGATAAAGGTTTTTTAAACGCGGATGTGTCCATTAAAGAAAAACCTGATAAGGCCCAGGAAAACTTCGAGGAACTGGTTATAAAAATCAGAAAAAAGAAAAAAGTAAGGATTGAATACATTGATATCGTAGGGAATAAAGACTTTTCAGACGATGCGGTTAAAGGTGCGATGAAGGAGACAAAGGTAAAAGGTAATTTCAATCCGCTTGATAGCATTGGCCCACTGATTATCAATCTTGGTGGTGACGCTATCAGGTTTAAATTTAAAAAGTTCAGGGATGACCTTTTAGATTATTTTACAGATAATTACCGAATTAGATTGTTCAAGGGCTCAAAGTTCATCGAAACGAATTATAAGGACGATCTCGATCTGATCGTGGCCAAATACAATAAAAAAGGGTACCGGGATGCACATGTAATCAGCGATTCCATTATCCGGGTTAATGACCAGAATATCGGTATAAAGATCTTTCTGGAAGAAGGAGATAAATATTACTTCAGAAATATCACCTGGGTAGGAAATACCGTTTATTCTTCTGCTTTCCTAAGTACTGTTCTGGGTATTCGAAAAGGAGACGTGTACAACAAAGAATTGCTGGAAACCAACCTGAACTTTAATCTCAACGGGTTTGACGTCAGTTCACTATATATGGACAACGGATACCTGTTTTTCAATGCTACTCCTGTTGAAGTATATGTGGAGAACGATTCAATTGATATGGAGATCAGAATATATGAAGGTGATCAGGCGCGTATACGAAATGTTACGGTAAAGGGCAATGATAAAACAAACGATCATGTCGTTATCAGAGAATTGCGAACACGTCCAGGGCAGCTCTTCAGCAGGTCTGACATTATCAGAACCCAACGCGAGCTGGCGAACCTGCGTTATTTTAACGCCGAAACAATCACACCCAATATAAAACCCGACCCGGCGAATGGAACGGTTGATATTGAATGGGATGTTGAAGAAACCTCAGCCGACCAGATTGAACTTTCGGGGGGCTGGGGCTACGGCAGGATCATAGGAACGCTGGGCTTAAGTTTCAACAACTTTTCCCTAAAGAGCATCTTTAAAAAAGGTGCATGGAGGCCTGTTCCATCAGGTGACGGGCAAAAATTATCAGTCAGGTTCCAAACTTATGGTAAAGGATATATGAACTGGAGCATTTCATTTACCGAACCCTGGCTGGGTGGTAAAAAACCCAATGCGCTGACAGTTTCGTATTATCACTCCATTTATTCTAACGGTTACCCCAAGTCGGACACCAACAGATCATCATTCGTTACGGATGGAATTACTATTGGCCTCGGTAAGAGGTTAACCTGGCCAGATGACTTTTTTACATTATATAATGGTGTGAATATTCTCATGTATAAGTTACAGAATTATGGAACCATTTTCCCCGTTGGGTCGGGAACAGGTAGCTACAACAACATCAGTTACGAAGTAATTCTGGGCAGAAACTCCGTTAGCCAGCCTATTTACCCGCGAAACGGTTCGGATATTTCCGTAGGTCTGGAAATGACACCGCCGTATTCGCTCTTTTCTAACAAAGATTTCAGCGACCTGACGGATGATGAACGTTATAAATGGATCGAGTATTACAAAATAAAAGTAAAAGCATATTGGTATTTTGAATTTTTTGATAAGCTGGTGTTGGCGGCAAAATTCAGATTTGGATACCTCGGGCACTACAATGCCGAATTGGGTACAACTCCGTTTGAGAGATTTTATCTCGGAGGTGATGGTTTGACCGGTTATTATAATTATGATGGTCGCGAGGTAATCGCCATGCGCGGTTATGAAAACGAATCAATCACGGCTTATTATCGTGGGGATAAAAATATTGGGGGAACCGTCTTTACAAGAAACACGCTGGAAATAAGATACCCGCTTTCGCTCAACCCAAGTTCGACTATTTACGGTTTGGCATTCGTTGAAGCAGGAAATACATGGCTGCAACCACAGGGCTTTGATCCGTTCGACCTGAAGAGATCAGCCGGAGTTGGAATCAGGGTGTATTTGCCGATGTTTGGGATGCTGGGACTTGACTGGGCATATGGTTTTGACCCGATACCCGGATGGCCAAGTGCTTCGGGAAGCCATTTCCACTTCTCTATGAACCAATCGCTTGATTAAATCGGATGATGGCAGGGTTTTTGAATTTAGTAACCGGACAAAAAAATAAATACACATGAAAAAGCAAAATCTAACTACAATCATTGCCGCGACAGCGGTTCTTCTCTTAATCTCTTTTTCCAGCACATCTTTCAGCCAAAGCCAGAAATATGCGTTCGTTGATACGGAATATATTCTGGACAACATTCCGGAATTTCAGGATGCTCAGGATGAACTTGATGATCTTTCCGTAAAATGGCAAAAAGAAATTGAAACAAAATATGCGGAAGTAGAGGAAATGTATAAGAAATATAAGGCTGAATCGGTATTGTTGCCTGATGATATTAAAAAGAAAAGGGAGGACGAGATTGTTGCCAAGGAAAAAGGAGTAAAAGAATTGCAGCGGAAGTATTTTGGCCCTGAAGGTGAATTATTCAAAGCACGGCAGGAGTTGGTTCAGCCAATACAGGAAAAGGTGTTCAATGCTATTGAGACCATTGCCAATACGCGGAATTATTCGTTTATTTTTGATAAAGCAGGCGGTATGACATTGCTTTACGGAGATTCGAAGTTTGATATCAGCGATGATGTTCTGGATGAGGTGGGAACGGTAATGCAAACGGTTAAAAGAGAACAGAGAAACAGAAACTAATATCCGGTTCCCGGTAGGGGTTGGAACATGGTTTAGTTAATGTTTCTTAATTATTTCAAATTGAAAAAAGCAAAAACACTATTGTGTTGATTTTTTCTTAATTTTGCGAGCCGTTTCAGCCAGGTAATTATTAATCAAAATATTAAATTAATTAATTTAGAAATGAAAACGTTTAAGAAAGTAGTTGTATTATTCTTTTTTATGGTATCTCTCACATCTTTGGGATTTAGTCAGGCAACATTAAAACTGGGGCATATTGATTCAAACCAAATCTTATCCTTGATGCCGGAAACCGATTCACTACAGAATGAATTGAAGAACTATGCCGACTATCTGGATCAGCAAATGAGTGCCATGGCTATGGAGTATCAATCAAAAGTGAATGATTACCAGGATAATGTGGCAACTATGTCACCCCTGATCAGACAAACAAAAGAAAAAGAAATAACAGACCTTCAGGCACGTATCCAGGCATTTCAGCAATCAGCTGACCAGGATCTGTCAGCCAAGCAGGCCGAACTTTTCAATCCGCTCATCGAAAAGGTAAAAAGTGCGATCGACGAAGTAGGAAGAGAAAACGGTTATACATACATTCTTGATGTTGGAGCCGGTGCCGTTATTTTCTATGAAGGTGGTGACGATGTGCTTCCTTTAGTAAAGAAAAAGCTGGGCATTTAATAAAAAGAATTTCTGAAAAAAAAGAGATTGTCAGTTAATGACAATCTCTTTTTTTTATTCATTATCATACCAACTGGCGTACATATTATAATTGTTTGAAATACGATGTATTTCTCCCTCTAAAAGTTCTGTATCCACGGCTTTGATCTTCTTTGCCGGAACACCAGCATAAACACTTCCTGATGTGACCAAAGTATCTTTTGAAACTACTGCCCCGGCTGCAATAACGCTATTACTTTCAACAACAGCACCATCCATAATGATAGCCCCCATACCTATCAATACATTATCCTGAATGGTACACCCGTGTACAATGGCCCCGTGGGCAATGGATACATTATCGCCGATAGTCACAGGAGCCTTCTGGTAGGTGCAATGGATGATAACACCATCCTGTATGTTTACATTGTCTCCGATCCTGATGTAATGCACATCGCCCCTCACAACAGCATGGAACCAGATACTGCACTTGTTTCCGATAAGCACATCCCCTGTCAGGGTAGCGTTGTCAGCAATAAAGCAGCCTTCGCCCCACCGTGGTTTTATCCCTTTAACCGATTTGATAATTGCCATAAGATGAATTTACGGATAATTGATAAAATAGTGTAAGCCGATACTTTGTTTTCTTTCCTGGGCAAACCTGATGACCAGGTAGGCTACATTGATGATGTTTCTTAATTCACAAATTCCTTCAGTGATCAGTGACTTATTATACAAGTCTTCCGTTTCCTTGTAAATAATTTTCAACCTGTCCAGTGCTCTTTTAAGCCGGAGTTCCGACCGTACAATACCTACATAATTACTCATAATTGATTGCACTTCTTTTTTTGATTGGGCAATAAGAATCAGCTCCTCGTTCAGCACAAGTCCTTCATCGTCCCAGTCGGGTACGTTCATTTCGAGTTGGTTGTTTTTAATGTGTTCCACAGCATGCAAAGCAGCTCTGTGCGAGAAAACGGCTGATTCGAGAAGCGAATTGGAAGCAAGCCGGTTAGCTCCATGAAGTCCTGTGCTGGCCACTTCACCTGCAGCATACAGGTTGGAAATACTGGTGCATCCGTTTTTATCGGTTTTTACACCGCCACAGGAGTAATGAGCTGCCGGCACAACGGGTATCATATCTTTTGAAATATCAATCCCCTTACTTAAACATTTAGCATAAATAGCCGGGAAGTGCGACATAAGTAAATCCCGGTTGATATGCCGTGCGTCAAGATAGACGAAATCGTCACCGGATAGTTTCATTTCGTTGTCGATGGCGCGTGCTACAATATCCCTGGTAGCGAGGTCTCCCCGTTCATCATATTTTTTCATGAAGGCAGTACCATCGCGAGCTTTTAAAATAGCCCCCGCTCCGCG
>DGOT01000171.1:8770-9648 GCA_002389465.1 Bacteroidales bacterium UBA4459
GGGTGGAACTGCACAAACTCCAGTTTCTCAACGAGGGCCTTTGCCCGGTAAGCCATTGCCACGCCATCGCCAGTAGCAAACTTCGGGTTGGTGGTTGTTTGGTAAACATTGCCAAGTCCGCCGGTTGCCAGCAAAGTTGTTTTAGCAAGAATGGTTTCTACTTCATTTGTGTTTTTGTTCAGAGAATATACACCGTAGCACGAAATGTCTTTTCTCTTTCGTATGACCATTTCCCCCAAATGGTGTTGTGTGATCAGGTCGATGGCAAAATGATTTTCTAAGATTTCGATGTTCTCATGTTCGTGCACTTTAGTACTGAGCGCGCGCTGAATTTCATACCCGGTCGTGTCTTTGTGATGCAGGATACGGTACTCTGAGTGGCCGCCTTCTTTAGCTAAGGCAAACTTTCCCGATTTCTCTTTGTCAAACTGGGTGCCCCATTCGATAAGCTCTTTGATACGTTCCGTTGATTCGGTTATGGTAATTCGTACAATCTCCGCATCATTCAATCCGGCTCCGGCACTGATGGTGTCGGCAATATGCTTTTCGTAATCGTCAGGCGAATACATAACCGCGGCAATACCACCTTGCGCATAACTGGTTGCTGTATCGTTGACAGATGTCTTCGACAGCAAACAAACGCTGCCATATTTGGCAACTTTAAGTGCATAGACCAGGCCGGCCATGCCTGATCCCACAATTAAAAAATCGACTTTTCTTCGCATCTGCTGAGCTTGTAATTTTCAGATAAAAGTAAGGAAACTCAGGCAATGAATTCAAAGATGACCGATAATTTTATGCATCTAGCGCCAGTTGCGTCCTAAACGATGAAAAAAGATTGCATTAAAGTCATGAATGATTTTTAGCAATTTTTTCAG
>DGOT01000266.1:0-1387 GCA_002389465.1 Bacteroidales bacterium UBA4459
ATTTACCATTACTATTCATAGGTATAAGTGCCAAAATATTTCCGTTTGACACCACAAAAAAAAGTGATTTCACAATTCTCCCCAAGAGCTCTGGGTGAGAAAAAAGGTTAATATTATTTTTGAGTGTTAATGTTGCAGACATGAAACAACCCCCTTATAATGAATGTGGTGAACGTAGAAAGAACGTAAAAATTTTTTAGTGATAATTTTTTTAGCTGAAAATAACCACCCCCTTTATTTTTTATATTATCAAGATAGCACGATAATCAATTAAAATCAAGGATTTGTGGTTTAATTATTACTCCAAGCGCGACACTTTTTGCCAGTCATTTATTTTATTTTTTAATTTTGGCCAGGAATTTAAACTAAAATCCTTTTCTATTATTTTTTTAGCTTCATCATGGGCATTTTTCATCAGTTCATAATCAAAAAGGCTGGCAATTTTTAATTCCGGAAAGCCTTTTTGCGCCAGGCCGTAAACCTCGCCCGGTCCGCGGAATTTTAGATCCATTTTAGCCAAATCAAAGCCATTATGATATTTAACCAAAGCTTTTAACCGGTTCAATGTTTTTAAGGATTTATTAGCTGTAAATAAAAAGCAATATGACTGATGCCGGCTGCGTCCGACCCGGCCCCGGAATTGGTGGAGCTGGGCCAGCCCGAAGCGGTCAGCGCCTTCAATCATCATAATCGCGGCATTGGGCGCGTCTACACCGACTTCAATAACCGAAGTAGACACCAGGATATTGGTAACGCCCGCGAGAAAATCTTGCATTATTTTTTCTTTTTCCTTGGCTTTAAGCCGCCCGTGAAGCATAGCGATAGTGAGGTCCGGAAAAATATTTTTACTTAATTTTTCAAATTCTTCTTTAACCGATTTTACTCCCAGTTTATCGGAAATATCTATTAATGGGCAAACAACGTAAGCCTGCCGGCCTTTTTTGATCTGCTCGCGGATAAAATTATAGGCATTAGAGCGTTTTGTTTCCGAAACGACCTGGGTATTTATTTTTTTTCTGTCTTTGGGCAGCTCGTTGATTATTGAGATATTTAAGTTTCCGAACAGGGCCAGAGCCAGAGAGCGGGGAATCGGCGTGGCCGTCATGGAAAGAAAATGCGGTAGAAAATTTTTGGTTTCGGACTTGTTGGTTAATGTTTTTCTTTGTTTAACGCCAAAACGGTGTTGTTCGTCAATGATCACAAAGCCCAAATTTTTGAATTGTACGGTTTTTTCAATCAGCGCATGCGTTCCTGTTATTATATGGAGGCTCCCATCTTCGAGGCTTTGCTGAATTTCCGTTCTTTTTTTCTTTGACGTAGAACCTGTAAGCAGTTCGATAGTGACATCCATGCCATCCAGCAGCTGTTTCAGTGTTTTATAGTGCTG
>DGOT01000266.1:1434-4895 GCA_002389465.1 Bacteroidales bacterium UBA4459
CATCAGGGCCACCAGGGTTTTTCCGCTACCTACATCTCCCTGCAACAGCCGGTTCATTTGTTTTCCTGATTTCAGGTCAGCCCTGATTTCTTTGATCACTCTTTTCTGTGCATTGGTCAGCTCAAAAGGCAGATGCTGTTCGTAAAATTCGTTGAGCAACTTACCTACCTTCCCAAAAACATGGCCTGCTACTTTTTGTTTTAGATATATTTTCTGTTGTACTATCTGGAGATGTACCAGTAGCAATTCTTCAAATTTAAGCCGGTGACGTGCTTTTTCAATGACGTTCTGATCAGAAGGAAAATGAATGTTTACAAGAGCTGATTTCCTGTCAAGTAAATGATAATGGCGCACAATATAGTCAGGAAGTGTTTCCCTGATTTGCTCCGATATTTGGTTTAACAACTGCCTGATCAAACGGCTGAACCCTTTGCTGCCCAAACCGGAGCTTTTTAATTTTTCGGTAGAATTATAAATTCCTTCCAGCCTGTTTTGCACGATGTTTCCTTCTATCTTTTCATAGTCCTCCACCTCGGGATGTACAAAATTAAATCGGTTTTTAAACACCGAGGGTTTTCCGAAGATTATGTATTCTTTTCCGGGGGAGAACTGTGATCTTATCCATGATAATCCCCGGAACCATATTAATTCAATAGTCCCTGTGTTGTCCTGAAAAGTTGCCGTAATATATCTTGTTCTTTTATCGCCAACACTTTTTACATTGGAAATAGTTCCTTTCAACTGGAACCAGACATTATCGGAAGTTATGTCTTTTACTTTAAATATCTTACTTTTATCAACATACCGGAACGGGAAATAATTCAACAGATCGTTGAATGTATGTATATTTAACTCATCCGTAAGGAGTTTGGCTTTTTTCGGGCCAACACCTTTTAGATACATAATATGCGTTTCAAAAATATCTTTAACCATAATCTCGAATCAGTACAAATTTAGGTTAAATGAAGGGCAAAAAAAAACTCCTCATATCTGAGGAGTTATTTTATGATTATATCAGGGTTAATATTCCCAAAGATCTTCTTCATATCTCTGCATTTCCCTTTTAATTCGTTCCGATTCTAAAAGTGCATCAACACCCGTAGCATATTGGTTTATCCTTCTGTCGTACACGTTTTGCTCCTTATAAACATAGCTGTCAAACAGTCTCTTCCAGAAGATTTCATCATACGAGAGTTTCATGGCCGAATTATATTCATTAAACACCATCGAGTGGGCAAATATTTTTCTGGCTTCGGGATACGATATCCAGAATAAAGGTGATGTTACTTCTTCTCCGTTCCTTTCTTTGATCATCACCGGGCACAATGCCTGGATACGCACCATCATTTGCGACCTTTGCCTGTCGAAGTACCAGTCTTCCTTGATTCTCAACCGCATAACTTTAGTCGGTTCAAACTGTGTATAAATAACGGTATCGTATTCTTCGTAAGGAGGGTACGGCCTTCTCATTACTCTATGATCTTCAAAAGTCTCTCTTGCCATAATTTCATTATATGTCAGAGGGATCAGCAATTCATCAGTATTCGAGATGTCGTAAGCTGTTAGTTCACCTTCTTTAAGCGCATCAAGCACTGTAATTATAAACGATTTCCAGTTTTGTTGCGGATCAATGGGAAAGTAAAATTTCTGGTTAAACTTTTGCCGGAAGTCAATCTCTCTCCAGATTCTTTTTGACCACATAATATCAGCCCTTCGAATAGACGGATAAGGAATTGGTTCTTTTTCGAGCATTACTTCATCGGTAAACAGCCCGTCGACAGGCGTATCGTCTATTATCTGGCCAATACCGTCGAAAGTTAACAGTAATGCAAATGTCAGTAATGAAAGGATTATCTTTTTCATCTCACCATATTTTAATTCAATGTAAGGCTAACAGGGTTCAAACTTCTTACAGTTCCGTCAGGACCCTGTGCCTGAATATTTTCAAAAAAGATTTTTTGTTTTGGTCTGGCATTTCGTATGATCTTGGTTATTTCCTGAGTAAACCGGTTGCCACTAACATTTTTCTGAAGCCAGTCGCCATTAATTATCGTTGCGAAAGTGAATTTCTGGATTTCAAAGTACAGATCAAATTCAAAATCTTTCATTTCAGGTATTATGGCTCCGGCAGCAAGCAAGGCGTTTTTATCTATCTTTCCATCACTCATTCCTGCCACTGTTGCTATTGGTGTGGGAACCCGTTTTACACGAAATTCGACCTGGCCCAATGATAGCTTTTTACCACCCAGATTAGCTGTAGCTCTAACTATTGCTTTTTTCTGACCTTTCGGAACCTCAACAATATAATTTTTACTTTTGGGGTCTCGGTATAACTTACCTACAGAAATACTTGTAGTTACTTTATCCATAGGAATTCCAGGAGCAGAAATGGCCACCGGGTTTTTAACTCCAATATAAAACACGTTCATTTTGAGCGGTGAAACCGTTAAAGCTGGAGGGGCAACTATATACTCTCCATTAAAAGGATAAGGCGTCATTTTTTGTGTTTTTGGATCCACAAGCTCGATAATTCCAGCATATTTATGAATTCCTTCCTTATTGGCAGGAAATTGTAGTTTCCCAAATCCTGCCGATCCTTCATAAATCTGAGCCTTGCTTATATTTTGTGCCGTTATTGAATCAGCTCCATGCACTATTTTAATAGTAGCTTTCAGATTTTGATCGAAGGCTGCCACCAGCACATCCGCTTCATACTCCTGCCCTCTAAAAACATATGTGCTTTTAGGAATAATCTTGGCCGCAACATTGCCAAATTTAAAATCTTCTGCGCTGATGGAGCGAAATAAATAGCCTATGGTACTAAATTCGGCCGAACGCGCTTCCTGTATAATCTTATTTAAAATAGTAATGTCTGCCGCTAAAATAGTATGGTAAAAGTTATGATATTCCCAGTCTTGTGTCTGCCCGTCAGCATCATGATAGGTAACCCCCGTCATATTCGTGATCAGGCCAACCGTTCTGTCATCAAGCGGTAAATTCCTTAAGTCAAGAGTATAATTCCTGTACTCCTGCATTTTAGCACTCAGCTCATAGGCTTCACGTTGATTTCCGCTCACCATGTAATTTGTTGTAGCATCGTATTTATCTTTCGCCGGTACATCACTGAGAAGTAACATTTTTTTCTTCTCACCATATATCACCGTGTCTTTGTAATACTCGTTAAGCACTTCATCTTTGGTTTTTCTTTCAGCGACTTCTACAAGTTTTATTTTCAGGTTTTCGATATAATCAACCAATGCCTGAGTTTTTTCTTCAACACTTTGTGCTTTTTGCCAGTACGGGCCAACTTTATCAGCATTTAATGAATACTGCTGCTCAAAAGAAGCGTACATCTGGCGCGATTTTGCAGTAATGCTTTCATTGGTTGTTTCCATCGAATCGTTAACCACCAGAAAGGCATCCAGAATTTCTTTTGACACATTCAAAGCCAGCAATGCGTA
>DGOT01000242.1 GCA_002389465.1 Bacteroidales bacterium UBA4459
GAAATGATCGCTCATGCAGCAGGTTTCGATCTGGTCATTCTCGAAACATCGGGTATCGGCCAGTCGGATACGGCCATTGTGGACCACAGCGATGTTTCGATGTATGTTATGACCCCTGATTACGGGGCAGCCACGCAACTCGAAAAAATTGACATGCTCGACTTTGCCGACATTGTTGCCGTCAATAAGTTTGACAAAAGAGGGGCACTGGATGCATTGCGCGATGTACGGAAACAGTACCAGCGAAACAACGGATTGTTCGATAAGGACCCTGACGACATGCCGATTTACGGAACGGTTGCCTCGCAGTTCAACGATCCGGGAGTAAACGAATTTTACCGGCGACTCATGGAAATCCTCAGTGAAAAGACCGGTGCTGATTTTGTTCCCGATCATAAAATACCGGTTAAAACGCCGGAAAAGATATACATCATCCCCCCGCAACGGGTGCGTTACCTGTCGGAAATATCCGAAACGGTCAGAGGATACAACAAATGGGCGGAAGAGCAGAGTAAAGTGGCCGGGAGATTGTACAACATCAGCCGGACGATGGAGGAATTAAAAGCCGGAGGTAAAGAAAAAGAAATAAAAGCTTTGAAAGAGTTGTACGATGAGATCGTCAGGGAACTGGATCCGAACAACCTGCACCTGCTGAAAACCTGGGACAAAAAGAAAAAAAAGTACGCTGCCAGAAAATTCACTTTCAAAGTCAGGGATAAAGAATTTTCTGTGGATACTTATGCCGAAACTTTAGCACATCTGAAAATTCCGAAAGTAAGCCTGCCTAAATACGAAAGCTGGGGCGAAATATTAAAATGGCTGTTGAAAGAGAATGTTCCGGGAGAATTTCCGTTTGCCGCAGGCGTATTCCCATTTAAACGTGAGGGCGAAGATCCTACCCGTATGTTTGCCGGTGAAGGTGGCCCCGAACGTACCAACCGGAGATTTCACTATGTGTCGTTGGGGATGCCTGCCAAAAGATTATCTACAGCATTTGACTCGGTAACTTTGTATGGCCAGGATCCGGACAGGCGGCCTGATATTTATGGAAAGATAGGTAACTCGGGCGTTTCCATTTCCTGCCTTGACGATGCCAAGAAATTATATTCCGGTTTTCACCTTGCCGATCCGAAAACATCGGTTTCGATGACCATCAACGGGCCGGCACCCGCCATGGTAGGTTATTTTATGAATGCCGCCATCGACCAGCAGTGCGAACTGTACATCAAAGAACACGGACTGGAAAAAGAGGTGGAAGTTAAAATTAAAGAGATATACAGGAAAAAAGGCACCAAACGACCGGCTTACCAAGGAAAGTTACCCAAAGGAAATGATGGGCTGGGGCTGATGTTGTTAGGCGTTACCGGCGATAGGGTACTGCCCGAAGAAGTGTATGAAAAAATCAAAAAAGAAACGCTTGAGGTTGTGCGGGGAACCGTACAAGCTGATATTCTGAAAGAAGACCAGGCGCAGAACACCTGCATCTTCTCCACTGATTTCTCCTTAAAATTAATGGGTGATATTCAGGAATATTTTATCAAAAACCAGGTACGTAATTTCTACAGTGTTTCCATTTCCGGTTATCATATTGCCGAGGCCGGAGCCAATCCGATCAGCCAGGTGGCATTTACGTTGTCTAACGGATTTACCTATGTAGAGTATTACAAATCGCGGGGAATGGATATCAACAGTTATGCGCCCAACCTTTCGTTCTTTTTCTCCAATGGCGAAGATGCCGAATATGCGGTTATTGGCCGGGTGGCCCGACTGATATGGGCAAAAGCCATGAAACTGAAATACGGCGGCGATGAACGCTCGCAAAAGCTGAAATATCATATCCAGACTTCAGGTCGTTCGTTGCATGCCCAGGAGATCGATTTTAACGATATCCGAACGACCTTGCAGGCACTTTACGCTATTTATGACAATTGTAACTCATTACACACCAACGCCTATGACGAGGCCATTACAACACCTACCGAGGAATCGGTGCGGCGGGCCATTGCCATCCAGATGATCATCAATCACGAGTTGGGGATGGCGAAAAATCAGAATCCGTTGCAGGGTTCGTTCATTATTGAAGAGTTGACCGACCTGGTGGAAGAAGCAATCTTGCTGGAATTTGACAGGATTACCGAGCGTGGTGGCGTGCTGGGAGCCATGGAAACCATGTACCAGCGCAGCAAAATTCAGGAAGAGTCGCTGTATTATGAAACGCTGAAACATTCGGGCAAACTGCCGATTATCGGGGTGAATACGTTCCTGAGTAGCAAGGGCTCCAAAACGGTAATTCCCGGAGAGGTGATACGAGCCACGGAACAGGAGAAAGAATACCAGATACACATGCTCGAACAGTTGCACAATACATGGAAAAAGGAAGTAGCAACACATCTTGAGGATTTGCAAAAAGCCGCCGCAGCTAACGAAAACATTTTTGAAGAGTTGATGGAAACCTCCAAATATGCTTCCATCGGGCAGATAACCGAGGCTTTGTTTCATGTGGGCGGGCAGTACCGGAGGAATATGTAAAGATTTAAGGTAGTATGTTTATTGGCCTGAACACGGATAAGGGAACAGAGTGACAACTGATAACCATCAACAAATGATTTACAAACAGATGAAAAAACACTTATTTTCCATCCTATTTTCTGCTTACTTTTTAACGACAAGCGCTCAGATCGTTAGTTTTGAGATTGGACCTTCATTTTCTCAAATGAAATGGGAAAATTCGTTAGTGTCAACAGATAAGTATTTTAATGAAAATTATGTGGGTTTTTATACGGCAATAGGTTTGGATTACTTGCAAAAAAAGGGATTCAGTCTCAGTTCAAACATAGGTTACTTCACTAATGGAGGCAAAGGTGCAATCGATTATACAGACGAACATGGCAACATCATCGGGGATACAGCCCAGACAACAAAACTTAATTTTTTTACGCTGAATACTATGGCGAAGTATAACTTTATGGCCGAAAAGAAGATATCGCCGTTCGTAGGTCTTGGGGTTGGGTTAAACTACCTGATCTCATATGATGAAAACGTTAAATTCCTTGAACAATTTGATGAAATTGATGCATTGAATATCATGCTTTTGGGATTGATCGGTACAGCCGGGTTAAATGTCAATTTAAACAAACTCAGAGTGGGAGTGGAACTCATGTACAACTACAATCTGAATAAACTGGTTGACTACACAGGCACGCCAGGCATTTCAAACCGGATAAGCGTAAATTATGGCGCATTGCTGTTGTCGGTAGGATACCGGTTGAAATAAACAGAAGAATATAACCAGAAAATAATCCTTCGAATATTAAGTCCCCGCTCGTGCAAGCGTCCGTTTGTGCCCAACACGCTAAACTAAAAACCCAATTTTAATATTAAGGAATAATTTCCTTTAACTCCCAGGTGGAACCATCATCAAAATCTAACTTTATTAATCCATAGCTTGTCGTATAATACATGGATGTTACTTTATTCCAATTACTGCAACCATAATTAACATTATAAATTAATCCTGAATCAGCAAAAACGTTTTTATAATAAGTGTTCTGCACATTCAAACTATCCATAAAGAGTTTTGTATTTTCATAATGCTCCAATAAAGGAAGGCGGTAACCTGAACCTCCATAATTTATACTACTGCACTCTCCACCAATATCCTCGTCAATTTGTGTAAATATGATATCCATAAAAGCACTACTTTCTGACCGGGTTGTCAAATTTATCATAAATTGATAGTTATTATTTTTCTCAATAAACGTACACTCATCCCTTTCGTTTACGTAATAATAGCGTTTATTTGCAGAGGTTGGCGACTCAAACAAATAGGATGACCGGCCGTCGCCATAAAAAATAATACTATCTCCCTGATTATCCATGAATATGATGGTTTCATCTCCGCTATACGGATTTTGATTTTTTAAATCTCCCAGTAAATATTCGCCCTTTTCTTTATTGCAGCCGGAGAATAAAACAGTTATGTCCGCTATGAATATCAGGACTTTAAATATTCTACCATTCATTATTGTAAGATTAGTTTTCTGTTATAAACACCACTTTTTGTCACTACTTTTAAATAATAAACCCTCCCTCAATCAAGTCTTGTGCGCAGCCCTGAGCGTGGCTGGCTTGGGCTAAAGCTACATGTTCAAAATTTATTTTACCCTTATTCTTCAAATATAAAAAACATCCTGCAAAGCTGTCGGAATAAGTCGTAAACTTAAGACAAGAAGCATATTTTACCACTCAATATTTTCCAATTCCCATGCCGAGCCGTCGGAAAATTCAATCTTTAATATCCCAAATTGTGTAGAATAGTACAATTTGAAAGCCTTATTATCTATTTTTTTCTTTTCATCAATAAATACATTATA
>DGOT01000217.1:0-5328 GCA_002389465.1 Bacteroidales bacterium UBA4459
ATCGGTATCAACCAGGCTGAATCAAGTACCATGATCATCCGGCTAAAAAATAACCAACTAAGAACGATTAACTATAAAACACAGGCTAAAGAGGTGATGTATCCTGAAAAAGAATTAGCTCCTGCTGCGCAGAAATTAAAAGGATTTATCTGGAAAGAAGAATTGCGCCCTAAAGAAGTCGCTGATATTTTTGTCGTAACTGCCAAAGAAACAGGCACGGAAACAGAGCCTTTAAAACAATGAGAATTTGACGTACCTTTTGGGATTTTCACGAATATCTTTCAGCAATAAATTCAATTCTTTGGCTGACCTGTCCAATTCCACATATAGTGAATCATCATTTAATAACATCCCCATCGAGCCTTCTCCGCTGTTTATTTTAGCAAGAACTGTTTCCAATTCATTCAGGGTTTCGTTAATATGATTAAACGTCCCCTGAATATCTGCTTTCGCCAGTGAATCACTGATCATTTCGAAATTATCAATTATGGCTGTAAATTGCTCCCTGTTCGAATTCAACGTATATGTTAGTGAATCAATGTTTTTAAGAATGGAAGAAACACGACTGCCTTCGGTTACCATAAGTGTATCAAGACTGTAGGTAGCGCCTTCGATATTGTTGAAAGACCGGTTGATGTTGTCAAAACTTTCCCTGAGGTTCTGCCGGGCCGATTCGTTAAAAATTGTGTGGAAGGCAACGACCAGCGTATCAATGGAAGCCAGCAGGTTTTCTGCTTTCCGCTTAATAGGCTGCACCTGGGCGTTTACTTCATCCTTCAAACTGGATTCAATACTGGTGGTAAGGGTATCACCTTCCTGTGCAACTTCTGGCGAATCGCCTAACCTAAGGTCAATTATTTTGGAGCCCATCAAATCGGCACTGGTTATTTTGGCTACCGAATTTTCAGGAACCGGAAAGTTGTTGTGTGTCATGATCTCCACTATGACATCCCCTGACATATCCGGGGCAAAATAAATCTTGCTCACTTGTCCGACCCTCACCCCGTTGATCAGTACCGGATTGGAAACTTCCAAACCACTTACTTGATGGTATTTGGCTATATAAATTGTTTGCTTATTAAAAACATCATTCCCCTTCAGAAAATTATACCCCCAGATGAATAAGGCAATGGCAATGAGAAAAGAAACACCTATCAGTATTTGTTTGTAACGTTTCACGGCGTGTGATCTTTATTATGCTAACGTCTGTTTTTCTTAAATCTTATGTAACAAAAGTAATAAAACTGTATTGTTTTTAAAAGAAATTAAATATGCAGGGCCTGAATTTCTACTTTTCAAGTTTTCGGGCTTCACCCAGGGATATCCTTTTATCACCATCGAACGAAACGATGAATGCATCTCCGAATCCTTTATTTCTCACTTCTTTTAAATGCTGTTTTGCTTCGGTTTCTTTGAGGTAATGACCCGAAGTAAATTTATAAAGTCCATTGTGAAAGTACGAAGAGACATCGTCCAGTCCTCTGAATCTTTTGTCATTAAGAGATAGCTGAACCGTGTTTGTATAAAACTGAACACGGTAATTAAGCCGGGCGTTACCCTTTTTCGTAGGAGGTTTTTGCATCTCTTCCTGAGCAGCATTCTCTTTCTCAAAAGCTATTTTATATTCTTTAAACGCCCTGTAAATTGCAGAAGCCAGATATACTTGTCCTTCTTCTGAATTTAAAAACTGTTCTTCTTTCGAGTTGCTTAAAAAGCCGAGTTCAATCAGGATGCTAGGCATAGTAGCGCGCCACAACACTAAAAATCCTGCCTGATTCACGCCTCTGTCCTTTCTTCCTACACGGTTTTTGAACTGCTCCTGAACCAAGTAGGCAAGCAAGGCGCTTTGATCCTGGTTCTCATCTTTTAAAAGTGATAGTTCAATGTATGATTCCGTTGCATTCGGGTTAAAACCATTGTAAGAGTCTTGCGCATTCTCTTCTAAAAGGATGGCTGCGTTTTCCATCATGGCCACCTCCAGATTGGCTTTATCCTTATGCAATCCCATGATATATGTTTCGGCACCATACGGACTGGAAGACCTGGACGAGTTGCAATGAATGGAAATAAAAACATCCGCTTTGTTGTTGTTAGCAATTTTAGTTCTGTTTTTTAATTCAACAAAGCGGTCGGTTTTACGCGTATAGATAACTTTAACATCTTTTAAGTATTTCTCGATGTAATAACCCGTTTTTAGTGCTACTTTTAACACTATGTCTTTTTCTTTTGAGTGTTTACCCAGCGCTCCGGGGTCTTTTCCCCCATGTCCGGCATCAATGACAACGGTTGTAATTTTGTCTTGTGCACTGACAAACAGAGTGCAATTAAACACCATGAAAAGGGCAATAGCAATATGCAGTAAGCGTTTCAACATAGCTGATTCAGATTTTCTGAATTATATTTGCAACCATAGTATGCCATATCAGTAAAAACAAAAGTAAATCATAGCATTTTGAGGATGGTCTGTTCATTTGGTAAATTATTAACAACGCTATGGTTATTAATTATAATTACCATAAGTATGAACGGCCTTAAAGCAGATTCATTGTCTGAGTCGCCATCTATCGTACCCGACACCATCATTCAGACCGACACAAATAGTGTTGCCGGTAATTTATTCGATACGATTCCCAATTTAGCCGATCACTCCGATAGCTTGAACCATACAACCAGAGAACGTACTGTTATTGAGGATATAGTTGAGCGTACTGCCCGTGATTCAATAGTGCAGGACATTGCCCATAAGAAGGTTTATTTATATGGTGAAGCTGTTGTTGTATACCAGGATATTACCCTTAAAGCCGATTATATTGAGGTTGACTTCACTACCAATTCGCTCTATGCCACCGGCCTGCCTGATTCTTCCGGGAAAATAGTGGGGGTTCCTGAGTTCACCGAAGACAAGGAGACCTTCAAGGCGAAGACAATGACTTACAACTTCAAAACAAAGGAAGGAATCATTAAAAACGTACTAACGAAAGACGACCTTGGGTTCCTTCATGGTGAAAAAGTAAAAAAAATGGAAGATAACTCCATTAATGTTCTGCGCGGCTCGTTCACTACCTGCAATCTGGAAGAACACCCTCACTTCTCATTTTCCTTTAAAAAAGCCAGGGTTATTCCTGATGACAAAATCATCACGGGGCCTGTATATATGGAAATAGAAGGTGTCCCGACACCACTGGCGCTGCCTTTTGGGTATTTCCCCAACAACAAGGGGCGCAAATCGGGCATTCTAATTCCTACGTACGGCGAAATGCAGGAAAAAGGTTTCTACTTGGAGAATGGAGGATATTACTGGGCTATCAATGATAAACTGGACTTTCAGATTACGGGTGATGTTTTCAGCCGGGGCAGCTGGACCATAAAACCCCAGCTTAGGTATAAAAAACGTTATAAATACGGCGGTGCATTCAACCTTGGTTATGGCGTGAATGTAATCAGCACCAAAGGTTCGCCCGATTACCAAAAAAGTACTGATTTTCGTGTCCGGTGGACATTTAAGCAGGATCCTAAAGCCCGGCCTCGAAGTACTTTTTCGGCCGATGTAAACATTGTCACCAGTAATTATATCAAATATAACACCTCCAGTGTTAACGACTTCCTTTCGAATGAATTCCAGTCGAGCGTTTCTTATCAAACAAACTGGGCAGGTAAATATTACCTTACGGTGAGCGGTACTCACAGGCAAAACACCAAAACAAATCAGGTAACGGTAAACCTTCCGGAATTAACTTTCTCTATCAACCGTTTCTATCCTTTAAAGAGATCGGGAGGGAAAAAAAGATTCTATGAAGATTTGAGTATTCAGTATAATTTTAATGCACGTAATATGGTAACAGCTCCTGACTCTCTGTTTTTTACCGAACAAACATTAACAGACAAAATGCAGAACGGTGCTATTCATAAATTACCTATCAGCCTTCCTATGAAAGTGCTTAAATATTTTACCTGGTCCAACTCTATCAACATCACCGATCGCATGTACAGTCAGTATATCGACCGCTATTGGTCGGACGACACCTTGTTTAATGATAATAATGACACGATTGTCGGTTACATTAAAACAGATACGATTAAAGGATTTCAAAATGCTTTTGATTTTAACATATCCTCAAGCCTTACAACTAAGGTATATGGAATGTTAAAAATAAGAAAAGGGCCTGTCAGGGCCATCAGGCATGTACTTACGCCCAGTCTGAGTTTTTCCTATGTACCTGATTTCGGTGACGAGAAATGGGGCTATTATGATACCTATACAGACACAACCGGAAGGGAATTTACCTATTCACGGTACGAAAGGTCACTCTACGGATCGCCCCCTGCGCAGAAATCGGGAAGTTTTGGATTGGTGCTGAATAACAATCTGGAAATGAAGGTGCGTTCGAGAAAGGACACGATAACAGGTTTGAAAAAAATCGTGTTAATCGAAAATTTTTCTTTCTCGATGAACTACAACATCGCTGCCGACTCGCTGAACTTGTCACCTCTGAGAATGAGCGGACGCACAAAATTATGGAAAAACATTACTTTACAATACACTTCGGTGTGGGATCCTTATGATGTTGACACGAATGGGCGAAAAGTCAATAAATTTTACTGGGACACTCGAAGAACATTATTAAGAAAAGAAAACTCCGTATGGAGTCTTAGTATCAACCTCAAACTGGGCGACAAAAACTTTAAAAAGAAAAAGAAGCCGAAGGAAGCTACTGAAGATGAACTGGACGAAATACGTGAAAATCCGCAGGAATTCGTTGATTGGGATATTCCCTGGTCATTGAATTTAGCCTACAACTTCAATTATACAAATAAAATCTTATATAATGATTACCAGGTATTGCCTGAGTATAAAATAGTTCAGACACTCAGTGTGAGCGGTCAGGTAAATCTTACGCCGAAATGGAAAATCACTTTCCGTTCAGGCTGGGACTTCACAGCCAAGCAAATATCTTACACTTCATTAAACTTATATCGTGACTTGCACTGCTGGGAAATGCGGTTTAGTTGGGTTCCCCTTGGGCCGCGAAAAAGCTGGAATTTTTCTATAAACGTGAAGTCGTCCGTTTTACAAGACCTGAAACTCAACAGGAAAAAAGACTACCGCGACATCTAGTCAGAACACATCTTGTTTTTGTAAGATTTCCCCTACAAAACTGCTAATTTCTATCAATAATTTTTTACCTTTGGGGCTTGCATAATGATAATTTACCATTATCATATACCAAAGATAACAGAGCATTACTGTTTATATACATAGTGGTATCGATATATATTTTCTTGAAAACAAGTGACTGCGGATAGTATTTTATTCGAAAATGACAGATT
>DGOT01000217.1:5424-11176 GCA_002389465.1 Bacteroidales bacterium UBA4459
CTGAGCTTGCTGGTTTTTATACCGGTATCAATGCTTCAGGCTCAGGCTCAGCCAAAAGCTCCTGACAAAGTTATTACACCGACACATTTCGATGTTTCCCAAAACTTACGTGACGTTGAACCTATTCCTCCGGGCGTGAGATCAAGATCATGGAAAGACAACCTGATTAAGAACAAGACCGGTTTTCTTGAAGAGTTTAGCAGGCCATCCGTAATGACAGGTACTGATCCTGTATTGCAGGATGAAATCGGGTCAACCCGGGAAACGGCTACAGTAGGCCAGAACTTTGCCGGAGTAAGCAACCTGAATGGTGTTGCGCCTCCTGATACCGATGGAGATGTTGGACCAAACCATTATTTCCAGATGATCAACCTGTCATACGCTGTGTGGGACAAGAACGGTAACCAATTGTTGGCTCCCGCCGATAACCAAACCATTTGGGAAGGTTTTGACAATGGACAACCATATGACAACGCCAACGATGGTGACCCCATTGTATTATACGATGAGTATGCCAACAGGTGGCTGGTAAGTCAGTTTGCTGTAAATACTTCAAATAATAAGTTTTACGAACTTGTTGCTATCTCTACAACCCCTGATCCAACAGGTTCATGGTATCGTTATGCTTTTGAGTTTGACAATATGCCTGACTACCCAAAATTCGGTATCTGGCCTGATGGTTACTATTTATCCATTAACCAGTTTGCTAACGGTTCATCGTGGGCTGGCGGTGGAATTGCCGTTTTCGACAGAGATGCGATGATCAATGGTGATGCCAATGCAACAGCCCTGTTCTGGAATCTCGGTACAAGCTACGGAAGTCTTTTACCTGCCGATTGCGATGGTATGCTGCCGCCTTCAGGATCACCCAACTATTTTGTGAATCTTGGTACAAACTTATTACGTATCTGGGAAGTGTCTGTTGACTGGAACAATACCAGTAACTCCACTGCTTCCTTGGTAAGCTCTTTAACAACAGCTTCCTTCTCCAACAGCAGTATTTCCATAAACCAGCCAGGCACATCAACCAAGCTTGATAACCTCGCCGACAGGTTAATGTACCGTCTGCAATACAGAAATTTTGGCACATACCAGGCAATGGTTACAAACCATACTGTAAACGTTGGAAGCGGCCGCGCCGGAATCCGCTGGTACGAATTAAGGAATACCGGAAATGGCTGGAGTATCTATCAGCAAGGCACATATGCACCGGCTGATGGCGATCATCGTTGGATGGCCAGTGTTGCCATGAATGGAAATGGTGACATTGGAATTGGTTATTCCGTTTCAGGCTCAAGCACTTACCCTTCTATTCGTGTAGCCGGGCAAACCGCCGGAGCTCCTGGCGGATTAGGCGTATTGGACATTGCTGAAACCAGTGTCATCGAAGGATCATTCTCACAGACAGGCGTGACACGCTGGGGCGATTACTCGATGATTTCGGTTGACCCGAATGATGATGCTACGTTTTGGTACACCACCGAATATTCAACCGGTGGATGGAACTGGGTAACCAGAATTGCTTCTTTTGCCTTTTCAGCTCCCGTTCCTGTTCCTCCTGTAGCTGATTTTTCAGCTGATGCTACAAACATCAGCACCGGGGGTGCCGTTCATTTCCAAGATCAGTCAACAGGCAATCCTACATCGTGGAGTTGGTCATTCCCCGGAGGCACACCTTCATCCAGCACGGAGCAAAACCCAACGGTTTATTACAACACAGCCGGAACTTATGATGTATCATTAGCCGTTACAAATTCAGAAGGAAACGATACTAAAACAGTGACCAATTATATTACTGTTGAAGACACCCCAATTTCCTATTGTTCATCACAGGGTAATAACTGGTCTTACGAATGGATTAGCAATGTACAGTTTGGTTTGTATGCCAATAGTTCCGGAGCCGCAGGTTATACTGATTTTACAAGTGAAATGGTTTCAATGGAATCAGGATCAAATGTGGCTGTATCATTAAGCCCCGGGTTCTCGGGAAGCACTTATACAGAGTATTGGAAAGTATGGATTGATTACAACAAGAATGGAGACTTTACAGATGCAGGAGAGGAAGTGTTCAGTGGCAATGGAAATGGGTCTTTTTCAGGCAGTTTTACTGTTCCTGCAGGCGCAACCGGAACTACCCGTATGCGTGTGTCAATGAAATGGAATGCATGGCAAACATCTTGCGAAACATTTAGTTACGGCGAAGTTGAAGACTATACGGTTGAGTTTACGACTTCTGTGCCGGTAGCCCCGGTTGCAGACTTCTCCGCAAGCGCTACAACGGTTGCCGAAGGTGCCATAGTGAACTTCACTGATCAGTCGACGAATGTACCGACTTCCTGGGCATGGACGTTTACAGGCGGAAATCCGTCAAGCAGTACAGCTCAGAATCCCAGCGTTCAATACGATAATGCGGGAACATATACGGTTGAGCTAACGGCTACGAATGATGGTGGCTCGGATACGGAAACAAAGACCAATTACATTACCGTCATGCGGATACCGGTAGCTGACTTCACTTCGGATGTTACTGTAATTAATGAAGGCGAAAATGTTCAGTTTACGGATCAGTCAACTGATGCTGCAAGCTGGTCATGGTCTTTCAGCGGAGGGACCCCGTCAAGCAGTACAGCTCAGAATCCTTCGGTAACGTATAATACTGCCGGAACATACACAGTTGAACTGACCGCAACAAATACAGTTGGCTCCGACACAGAAACAAAAACTGCTTACATTACGGTGAATCATGTTGTGGTTGCTCCTGTGGCTGATTTCTCGGCTAGTCCCACATCTGTTTTAGAAGGAGGTGCCGTTAGCTTTACTGACCTTTCAACTAACGAACCTACAAGCTGGTCGTGGACTTTTGCCGGAGGAACACCTTCAAGCAGCACGGCACAAAACCCTTCGGTAACTTATAACACAGCAGGAACATATGATGTAACCCTTGTAACTTCCAATTCAGCAGGATCAGATACGGAAACAAAAACAGGATACATCACCGTAACTTCAGCTCCTTCAGAAGTAACCCTAAGCTTTACTGATTTTGAAAGCGGCTGGGGTATCTGGACTGACGGCGGTGGCGACTGTAAATATTATACGCGCAGTACATATGCCTGGAGCGGAAGTGATGCAGTAGACATTCAGGATAATTCAGGTGTTTCTTCATCATTTTATATGACCAATGGCGAAGATGTGCATACGCCTGGTTATGTTGAGTTACAGGTTGAATTCTATTTTATTGCCATAAGCATGGATAATTCGAATGAAGATTTCTGGGTGCAATATTACGATGGCTCATCCTGGTATACTGTTGCTGACTTCGATCAGGGTACAGATTTTGACAACGGTACATTCTATGTTGCTACCGTTACGATCCTTGAGTCGAACCTTAACTTCCCAACGAACATGAAACTCAGGTTTATGTGCGATGCCAGTGGCAACAGGGATGATGTATATATTGATGACATTACTGTAACAGCATCAACTTCAGTTACGAACGGACCTGTACGTCCAATTGTAGTTAGAGAAACCGGAAGACGGCTACTCCCAGAAGAAGCAGAAGAGTTTGCCATTTATCCCAACCCGGCTAACAATGAACTTTACATCACATCGGAAGAAGAGGAAGACCTCGAAGTGTCTATTTATAATGTTTCCGGACAGATGGTACAACATGTTGCTTTACCTGCTGGCAGCGAAAAAATCGATATCAGTAAACTTGATAAAGGAATTTACCTGATCAATATTCAAGTTGAAGATGAAATCTTTACTAAAAAAATTATTAAACAATAGTTTTGAGCTAAACACGAAAAAAACCCGGTCGTTATATTGACCGGGTTTTTTATTTCTTTCAGAAAGTCAACTACTCAAACGCCGGAATACCCGTTATATCCATCCCCGTGATCAACAAATGAATATCGTGCGTACCCTCATAAGTGATGACTGACTCGAGATTCATCATGTGTCGCATGATGGGGTAATCGCCGGTAACGCCCATAGCTCCCAGAATCTGGCGACTCTCACGGGCTATTTTCAGTGCTGTTTCTACATTGTTCCGTTTGGCCATGGATATCTGAGCAGGTGTGGCTCTGTCTTCATTTCTTAGAGTCCCAAGTCGCCATACCAATAACTGGGCTTTGGTAATTTCTGTCAGCATCTCAGATAGTTTTTTCTGCTGCAACTGGAACGAAGCAATCGGTTGGCCAAATTGTTTTCTTTCTTTCGCATATTGCACCGCTGTATCATAACATTCCATGGCGGCTCCCAGCACTCCCCAGGCAATGCCGTAGCGTGCCGAGTTCAGGCAAGTAAGCGGTCCTTTCAACCCTTTAACGCCTGGCAATAGATTTTCTTTCGGGACCTTCACATTATCAAACACCAATTCTCCTGTCGGGGAAGCTCGTAATGACCATTTTCGGTCGGTGACAGGTGTTGTAAATCCTTCCATCCCTCTTTCAACAATAATTCCCCGAACTTTTCCTTCCTCATCTTTGGACCATACCACGGCAACATCAGCAATGGGCGCATTGGTAATCCACATTTTGGAACCGTTCAGCAAATAATGATCTCCTTTGTTTTCAAAATGCGTTAGCATGCTGCCAGGATCAGACCCGTGATTGGGCTCTGTTAGGCCATACGCTCCCACCCACTCACCACTGGCCAGTTTCGGCAGATATTTCGTACGCTGCTCTTCTGTTCCAAAGGCATAAATCGGGTACATCACCAGTGAAGTTTGTACCGATGCCGTCGAGCGAATGGCCGAATCACCCCGCTCCAGCTCAGTCATGATCAGGCCATAGGAAATTTGATCTAGGCCAGCGCCTCCGTATTTTTCCGGAATAAATGGCCCAAATGCGCCGATCTCACCCATTTCTTTGATCAGGTGTGTAGGATAGGTGTGTTTTTGTGCATAGTCATCGATAATGGGTTTTACAGATCGTTCTACCCACTCGCGCACCGCATCACGGATTATTTTATGTTCTTCGGTCAGTAGTTCGTCAACCAGATAGTAATCAGGGGGATGATACATATACAACTGTTTTTAGATGGCTGGGTAAAGATATGGAAGATTTGCATTTGGTAAAAAAACATTATTATATCCGCTTGAAGTTATGGAATAGGTTGTGGAAAGTTTCGCTATTTTTGAACTTCTTTAAAAAGTATATCTATTATGAAAAAAATCATCCACACATCAAATGCTCCGGCCGCCATTGGCCCTTACAGCCAGGCAGTAGAGGCCAACGGCATGTTGTTTGTTTCGGGACAGGTACCCATCGACCCGAAAACCGGTAAAGTTGTGGAAGGTGACATCACCATCCAAACCGAGCAGGTAATGCAAAATATTAATGCCATCCTCGAAGAAGCTGGCTATAGTTTTAAGGATGTGATCAAATCAACCTGCCTGTTAAGTGATATGGCCAATTTTGCTGCCATGAACGCGGTTTACGGAACGTATTATTCTGAAAATCCTCCGGCACGGGCTGCTTTTGCTGTTAAAGATTTACCGCTAAATGTACTTGTTGAGATAGAAACAATTGCTGTTAAAAATTAAAGCACTGTTTCGCGCTTCATTATTCAGATTAAAAAAGAGACGTGCACTATCCCCTATGCGATCAGATAAATAAACTTGGCAGACAAAAAATCCCTTTCCTGTTTGTCCTCGACTATGAGGTCAGGCATCCCGTTGTGGTTCCGCTTAAGGAGGTTGATCCTGATCAAATTTTGTATTCAGTAAATGGGATTACAAACTCTGTTACGT
>DGOT01000112.1:0-5097 GCA_002389465.1 Bacteroidales bacterium UBA4459
CGCATTTTTTCAAAGGTGGAAGCCGCCCATTTCGATTGTACCCGATAACTATAAAATATACATGCTTTTAATGCAATCTTTCTTCATCGTTTAGAACGTAACTGGCTTTTAATATATTACCTTTGTTATTATTCGATTGCACAACAAATAGTATAATTATATGGAAACAAAAAATAGCGTCATAGAGGTGTTAAAGACAGCCATTTTGATCGAGCGAAGAGGAAAAGCATTTTATGCACAGGCAGCCCGGCAAAGTAAGAATGATGCCACAAGGCAAATATTTGAAATGATGGCTGAAGAAGAGAATGCCCATATTGCTTTTCTTGAGGAACAGTTCAGGAACTATATGGCAAATAATGAATTCACTGCAGGCCAATCTGTACCTGAAGAGGACGATACAGAAGTGGAAAATCTGATCGGGCAGGTGAAAAATGAGATCGATGCCGCTGGATTTGAGGCGGCGGCAATCTCAGCAGCTATCGATTTTGAGAACAGAGCTATTGAACTCTATTCGAAAAGAGCAGCAGAAGCTTCTGATGAGAATGAAAAGGCAGCTTACAAAATGCTCGCCGACTGGGAAAAAACACACCATCATCTTTTATACAGGCTTAACGAAGATTTAAAAGAGAGAATCTGGAACGACAACAATTTCTGGCCTTTTTAACAGACAGGGAATAAAAGAAATTAAGGGTGTTTATTTTTATAAGTGCCCTTTTTTTGTTAAGCCTATCAGGGCTAAAGGTAAGTTGATGTTTGATAGATGGGCATTTAATAGCTAACAGATCAGGATCTTACGGTTAGTGGGCCAAGAGTGTTATAGCAGTACGAAAGTATTGCAGAAGCTTATAAGTTAATGAATTATTGCTATTTTTGCCTCTACATGAAAAAGTGAAATCTTATAACCAGGTAATTTTTAATTACCAGGATGACTAAAATAATGTTGATTAAAATTTTTAAATTATGCAACCTGATCAAAATCCTGACTTAAAGGTACAGGAGGAGAAGTCTGAAACTGCAGCAAAAGCAGAAAAAAAAGCAACAGAACCAAAGAAAACAATTAAAAGAAAAAAGAAGCAGCTGCTAAAAAAAGAGCGAGAATGGATTGCTGCCCAGATTAATGCAGCTTATGTTCCGACAAAATCCGGCAAAAAAAAGAAGGTGAAATCTGTCCGGAAAGAGGTTCCCCAGATTACCGAAGGTGAAAAAACAGAGATTGCCGGTTTGTTAGCTGATAAAAAAGCGTCTGATTCATCCAATTCGGACGTAAAAACACAACACAAGGTTAAGCCCCAGATCAGCAGTGATGAGAAGAAGCAGATCGTAATGCTCATAGGGGGTAGTTCTAGCCACGATACGGCTGCTTTTGAAGATTTAGGAGAAGAAGAGATTGATTATGATCATGTGAACAAGCAGGAACTCGTTGAGCTACTGGAAGAAGTTGTTCTGGAAAAGGATATATCTAAAATCAAAGGTCAGGTTGCTAAAATCAAAGCGGCCTTTTACCAGAGAAATAAAGAAGATATCGAAAATGAAAAACAGGCTTTTATTGCTAATGGAGGTGAAGCTGAAAAGTTTAATCACAAGCCTGACCCGCTGGAACATAGATATGACACTGCCTTTTCGATATATCGTCGGAACAAATCAAAATATGCCGAGGAACTCGAAAAACAGAAACAGCATAATCTTCAGCTTAAACTTACCGTACTGGAAAATCTAAAGGCGCTTATCAATTCAGAAGAAACACTGAAGAAAACTTATGATGAGTTTAAAAAATTGCAGGAAGAATGGAAACATATTGGTATGGTACCGGCTTCGGAACTTTCCAATTTGTGGCAGAATTATCACTTCCTGGTAGAAAGATTCTTTGATAAGGTAAAGATAAACAGAGAGCTCAGGGATCTGGATCTTAGGAAAAACCTGGAGCAGAAAATCAGGTTAAGTGAAAAAACGGAAGAATTACTACTTGAAAAATCAACTCTCAGGTCTTTTAAACTTTTACAGAAATATCATGAAGAATGGAGAGAGATCGGGCCTGTTCCGATGGACAAGAAAGACGAACTTTGGGAAAGGTTTAAAGCAGCTACCGATAAGATCAACCAACGGCGAAAAGAATATTATAAAGAGCAACAGGAGCAGCAACTAGCACATTATCAGACAAAACTGGAACTGATTGAAAAAGCCGAAGAGATTGTTTCGCTACAGATTGAAAGCCTGAAAGAATGGCAAAAGAATACGGAGAAAATAAATGAGCTGTTCAAAATATGGAAGTCAACAGGAAGAGCGCCAAAAGCTAAGAATGATGAAGTATGGGAAAAATTCAAGGGAGTACTCGACAACTTCTTTAAGAGCAAACGTGAGTTTTTTAATAAGCTGAAAGAGGAACAAACCAATAATTATAATCTGAAATTAGATTTGTGTATTCAGGCTGAAGCATTAAAAGACAGTGAGGAATGGAAGAGCACAACAAACGATTTGATCCGTTTGCAAAAAGAATGGAAGGAGATTGGTCCTGTACCGAGGCGGCATTCTGACAAAATATGGAAGAGATTTCGTGCTGCATGTGATCATTTCTTCAACAGAAAGAGTGAGTATTTTAAAAATATTCATGTGGTAGAAGAAGAAAATCTTCAAAAGAAAAAAGAAATAGTCAAAGCTGTTAAGTCTTATAAGGTTGCCAATGATAAAGAAAAAGACCTGAACGCGATCAAAGAGTTTCAAAGAAACTGGCTTGAAATAGGCTTTGTGCCGTTTAAAGAAAAAGAAACGATACAGAATGAATACAGGGAGGCTATAGACAAGTTGATATCAAAAATGGAGATCAACAAGACGGAGTTGGCAAAGTCTGACTTTCAAAATAAAATTGACATGTTGAAAGCAACGCCAGATGCCGAGAGAAGGTTGTCAAAAGAGCGGTTTAACATCGAAAATAAGATTAAAAAGATTAAAGAGGACGTAGCTCTTTTAGAAAATAATATTGGTTTTTTCTCCAGCTCTAAACAATCGGAGTTGCTGAAGAAGGAATTTCAGAATAAAATTGATCAGGCGAAAAAAGAAATAAATACACTTAAGGTAAAACTTGACTTGCTCCGGAAAGAAGGGTAATGCCTCTAATGAGCAAAATCGATTATCAATGTGGAGTTATCCACGAAACATTACTTAAATGGCCGGGAATACGTTCGGAAAAATAGTACAACTTACCAGTTTCGGCGAGTCGCACGGAAAAGCGATCGGTGGTGTTTTGGATGGCTTTCCGGCGGGTATTCCGATTGACTTTGCACTCATTCAGCACGAGTTGGACAGAAGGAAACCAGGGCAGTCAAAATTGGTGAGCGCACGAAAAGAGCCGGACAAAGTGGAACTTCTGTCAGGTGTTTACGAAGGATACTCAACCGGCACACCCATCGCTTTTTTGGTGCGGAATAAAGACCATAAACCCGGTGATTACGATCACCTGAAAGGCAGTTTTCGCCCTTCACATGCCGACTATGTATACCATGAAAAATATGGTCATCGCGATCACAGAGGTGGGGGAAGATCCTCGGCCAGAGAAACGGTTGCCCGCGTTGTTGCGGGTTCGTTGGCGCAAATGTTGCTGCGCGAAATCGGTGTTTCCGTTACATCATATGTTTCCGCAATTGGTAATGTGAATCTTCAGAAAGACTATGTAGAGTGTGATTTGAGTAAAACCGATGAGTCTCCGGTACGGTGTCCTGATAAAGCGGCTTCTGAAAAAATGGTGCAACTGATCGAAAATACAGCAAAAAACGGTGATACCCTGGGTGGGATAATCAAATGTATTATAAAAGATGTGCCGACAGGATTGGGAGAGCCTGTTTTTGACAAGTTGCATGCTGACCTGGCCAGGGCCATGATGAGTATTAACGCGGTAAAAGGTTTTGAAATCGGTTCCGGTTTTTCCGGTGCTTCGATGAAGGGTAGTGAGCATAATGACTTGTTCGCGGAAAAGAACGGGAAAATTGTCACACAAACTAATTTTTCGGGAGGCATTCAGGGAGGTATATCAAACGGTATGGATATTTATTTTACGGTAGCCTTCAAGCCGGTAGCTACATTGATGAGAGATCAGAAAACAGTGAATACCGAAGGAGAGGAAATCGTGCTGAAAGGCAAAGGACGTCATGATGTGTGTGTTGTGCCCCGGGCTGTTCCCATTGTTGATGCAATGGCAGCTCTGGTTCTGGCCGATCATTACTTACGAAACAGAGCATCTAAGTTTTAATATATTTTAAAAATCCTTCTTATGAAAGTTCTTAAAGTATTCGGCAAAATTTTGCTGGTTGTTTTGGTATTGGTGATCATAGCCATGTTCACCGTTCCCTATTTCTATAAAGATAAAATTGCCGACATGGCTAAAACGGAGCTGAACAAACAGGTGAATGCCAATGTGGAATTTGCAGATGTGGATTTGTCATTCTTTCGGAATTTTCCCCAAGTCAGCTTAGGCGTTTACGGTATTTCTGTAACTAATCTTCCTTCTGACACTTTGCTTACGATAGATGGACTGTATGTTACCGTTGGTCTTTTTAGCGTGTTTAAGGATGATGTTGTCGAAATAAAATCAATTGAAGTTGACCGGCCATATCTGGTGTTAAAGGTTAACAAACAGGGCAAAACGAATTGGGATGTCATAAAAGAAGGCGAAGAAGAGAAGCCTGCAGAAGAAAAACCAACGGAGGAAGTTGTGCTGGTACTGAAAAAAGTTCGCCTGAAGGGCGGTGAGATCAGATACAGGGATAATGAGTCTGATATGTCTTTTTATATGAATAATCTGGATGCGGTACTGAGCGGAAAATTTACCGAAAGCCGGACAAACCTTGACCTGAAACTGAATTCGGAGGCCGTTTCCGTGATATATGAGGGAGTAAAATACCTCAACAACATTTCAATGAAATTTAATGCGGATATTGACGCTAACCTGAAAGATGAAATTTACAACCTGAAGAACAATTCACTTTTCCTGAACGGATTGCACCTGAACTTCGAAGGCTCGCTTGCTTATGTAAATGACAATCTTAACCTGATGCTGGTCTATAGCGCCCCCGATAATTCGTTTAAACAGTTGCTGTCATTGATACC
>DGOT01000112.1:5137-5691 GCA_002389465.1 Bacteroidales bacterium UBA4459
CTGAGTTGCCGGATTTCAAAGTTCATATGCGTACAGAAAACACAGAAGTGTCGTACACGGAAATGCCGGCATCCCTGAAAGATATCGGTTTTGACTTGTTGGTTGAGAACAAGGGAAACGACCTGGATAATACCGTTGTTAAGCTGGATAACTTTTCGGCAGCGATTGGCACGGATAAGGTAAATGTAAATCTCTACTTAACAAAAATGATCTCCGATCCATTCATTGATATGAAAACCTCAGGAGTGTTTCATCTGGAGAACCTAAAAAATGTCTTTTCCCAGGAGTCGTTACAATCGCTGACCGGCGAATTGATGGCAGATATGGCTATTAAAGGTAGTCTGACATCGGCTGAACAGGATGATTATAAGAATGTTTTGGCCATGGGATCACTCGTCTGCAAGAATCTACTGTATAATTATGGAGACGGTGATTACCCGGTGGAACTGTATCATGCACAATTCAATTTTTCTCCATCCCAAATTGATATAATAGCTTTCGACAGTCGGATAAACGGCAACAAAATACTTGCTGAAGGCGACATGGAAAATTAT
>DGOT01000130.1:0-5586 GCA_002389465.1 Bacteroidales bacterium UBA4459
AGGAATATGTGGAATTTGATTTATTGTATGGATCGTTATCATGGTATTCAGTCAGCTTGCTTTTTCTATATGAGGTCCTTACATCAGCACCCGCTTTAAACTGAAGTTTTTTTACAATCTGAAACCTTTTTTCAAACCCAATTCCAATGCCCGGTGTAAAATATGAGTTGGTTTGGTTATAATCATCTCCCACTTTTTCTTGTTTACCTTGCCTCCCATAAAGAAATAAAAACCGCCAGTACCAGTTGTTTTTTTGTTCTAATTTGTAGGTAAAACCAAAATTGTCAATAGAGGTAAACGATAAAGTGGGTTCATTAATTCTTCCAATTTCAGTTTCATCTGTCTGGCTCATACTTTTCAAAGAAAGAAAAACTAAAATTGGAATACAGATCAGGTAAAGTTTTTTCATTGGGTAAATAATAAGATACTTGAATAACACAAGAAGAGTGCCAAAAGATGGGGAAGGTTAATCTCGTATATTTGATAAAAATTAAACGAAGATGATATATACACTGGGCGAATCGTTGATAGATATCATTACTGATGTGGATGGAAAAACTGTGTCAAAACCAGGCGGTTCCTTGCTTAATGTATCTGTATCACTGGGAAGGTCAGGGAAAGACGTGTCTCTTATTTCAGAAATAGGTGATGATCGGACAGGCCGTAGGCTGATAAATTTTCTTTCGGATAATGGGGTGTCCACACGTCTTGTTAAGAAATATTCTGGCAGCAAAACTTCGGTGGCAAAAGCAACGCTGGATGAACATCAAAAGCCGGATTATGTTTTTTTTAAAGATTATCCTGCGAAGAGATCATTGCCGGAATCTCCTGAATTCACGGATCAGGACATTTTCATATTTGGATCGATGTATTCGCGTGATTTGGATATAAAAGACGACATAAACTCGTATTTAGAAAGTGTTAAAAGGGGAGGGGCTTTGATTGTTTACGATCCCAATGTGAGGGACAAACACCAGCTGCGGCATGCAGACAGTAGGGAAATGCTTTTAAAAAACCTGGCGTGTGCTGATGTGATTAAGGGATCCGATGAAGATTTTACCAACATATTTGAGCTGAATTCTGTGTTGGAGTTTAAAGACGAACTCAGAAAGATAAACAGTCGGGCAATGATCGTCATAACACTAGGAGAAGAAGGAAGCGTGGTTTACTACAAAGATATAATACTGGAAATGCCTTCGGTCAAAACGAAGGTAGTAAGTACCATCGGTGCAGGGGATGCTTTTACAGCGGGCATGGTAAACTCCATCATCGATCAGGATTTGCTCAATAGCTTTGATGCATTGTCAGAGGACCATTTGAAAAATATCTTGCAGGAAGGTACAAGGTTTTCATCACTGGTATGCCGTACAATGGATAACTATATTCCCATAGCGTAGGCGATCAATGTTTTTTTACTGTCGATTCCCGGTGGTCCCAGGGTTGAAAATCTTTAGTGTCATCCAGATATTGCTCCATCATGGGTAAAGATGCGTCAAATCCGTCCAGTTCGAGTGTATCGTATATATGTTTGATACCCTCGATTTTGTGTTTTACAAATTCATGGTAATCTATCTCTACCAGATGATTTTTGGGGATCAGGTGTTTATCGGCATTGTAGTTCTCGGTATATAAACTATAAAGTTCTCGTGTACGTTTGTCAAGTACATCCGGGCCAAAATCCTGAAGTGCTGTTCCATTAATTACTTCCATCATAAATCGGTTAAAAGAAAAAATGACTTCATCCGAATCCCGTGTAATATTAATGAACCGTGCATCAGGGAACATCTCTAATAATTGTTTGATGCGGAATGCATTGGGCGGATTCTTGGAGATAAACCTACTTCCTCCTGTATTTATAATAGCCGTTTTGATTATGCGGCAATAGTTTTCTTCCCATTTTTTTAGTTCTTCCTCCGAAAGCTTATCGATCATCAGGCCGTTCTTAACAAACTCGTTGAAATCCTTCGGGAAATACATAAAATTATAAAAGCTGATATCCTGCATGTTGCCAAGAGCCATTTCTTCTTCCTGGGGGTTCGCCCACTCAAATTTCACTTTGTCGGCGGGCCTGTATTCGGGCAAGAAGGGCGAAGCGACATGCTTTAGCCACCACTGGTTGGAAATGGTGAGGTTGGGAAAAACCGTTTGATAAGTAGATACAAAAGCAAACTCAGGATTCTGACATAAGAGATTATGCAGCAAGGTTGTTCCGCTTCTCCAGAATCCAATGATAAAGACCGGTGGGTCTGTTATTTTTGTATCCCTGAACTTTTTTGCCGTTATCAGGCGCTCTACCCTGCTGAACGCTGTTAAAATTGTACTCACAGTAGCTGTTGCCAGATATTTTCCTTTAAAGCCGGAATCAATACGCCTGTGGCGTGAGATCTTTCGTAGATTTTTTATCTCACTGCCAATAAGTACCGTTACCGGAAACCTGAATTCTTTGTTTCTCACCATACAATCTATCGGATAAATTTATCTTTTCACCATTTTTCGTGTGCCTGCTTTCTGACCATTCACTTCAATGGAATAAAAATATAAACCGTTATTCAGAGGAACATCTTTTTCTGTTGTAGCATTCCACGTATAAGTGTGTTGGCCCGAAGATTTTGTTCCTTCGTCCACTGTTTTTACCAGCTGTCCCATCATATTGTAGATGAATAGTTTTACCGATGAGTTTGCTGAAAGCGTGTATCTGATAACCGTAGTGTTGCTGAATGGGTTCGGATAATTTGCTTCCAGGATATTCTGCTCCGGACGGTTGAACGAAGAAGTTGACAATGTCGGGTTGTGTATAGCCAGTGCTTTTAGGCATAGGTTTCCCGTATGCTCGAAGCCCGAATCGTCAATAAAGTCGTAGAAATCGTGCCAGCTGCCTGTGCCTTTGTAATAACTTTGTCCGGCAGCAGCAGTTGAAGGAACTACCACGCGGCTGTCGCCGCCCAGCAATACCGGAACGTCCGAAGACCGGTCATAAGTAAAGCCGCCGTTTGAAAGACTTACATATACATAAAAATCATCACCGGAGAATATGTTCACTTCTTCATTCATGTCCACTGTGTGCAAACCTGTATAATCGAAATGTCCGGTAACTTCATCCAGCATATTGATTAATTCCGTACCGTCAAAGTCGTCATAAATCCGAACGGTATAATCTACATCGTCAGCAGCTGTAAAGAAGTTGACCGAGGCGATGGTCTCGTGCTGGCTGGCTGTAAAGGCGTTAAAAGCTTCGGTTACCCCTAAAAGGGTATCACGCCATCCATGATAATCATAGTAATAAGCTGTGTCCCATTCCGATTTGATAACATTATAAAATGATACGGCACCCATCTCCGGATTCTGACATGCATTTTTGTCGTAGTATGATATCCAGAAATACCCGCCGTACCCCCAACCGCTACCCCAGCTGTTCTTCACGATCCAGGCTCCGGGTAACGCTGCCTGCGTAACATGATCATCATCCCACCCAACGACAGCGACAGAATGATTAGGATCCATAGTGCTGCTAGGGGGTTGGTAGTGGTTGTAATTATTATCAATAAAACTGCCGCTGTAAGCCATGCATATAGCCAGGACACCATGTTCCATGATCTTTTCCTTGATCAGGTCTATATTTTCCAGATCAGAGCCTGCGGTGTACCATTCCACATCCCTTGCATAATATTTATGATAACTTGGATCTTCACGGTCGGGAGGACTGTTAAATGTATTCCCGTCAACTTCCCTGGTAGCACCCTCAAGCCGCGACATGTAGGCAGTAGTTACCCGATAATCGCCTCCCATGTGTACTTCCAGCCCCTGCCCGTTGTTTAATGGAGGATCCAGGTCCTGGTTGAAGTATTCATTAAATCCGTTCCACCAGTCAAGGTGGTATTCGGCTAAATTAGGTTCGCCATTCTCACCTTCGGTTTCCCATACGCTGGTCATCATCAGGTTGCCTTCCACCGATGCCCAGCTTCCGTGCGTCCAACAGGTTCCTCCCTGCTGGTCCCTCACGCCTGTCACATAATTATGGCCATCGTAATCTCTCAAATCAAAATGTGCAGGTAATTGCGCTTGTGAATGGAGAATAAGAAATAAACCGAGGGAGAGTAAAAAAAGTTTTTTCATGATAATTGGGTTTAACAATTGTTAAAATAAATGATACGGATTAACAGTTTTCAAAATTAACAAAGATTTAGAGCAGGAAGGTTTATCTGTGTAAAATATCTGAATATATATTGAAATTAACTTCATCGAAACAAACGAAATAAACTTTTTCAGGCAATTTATTGGAAGTAAGAAAATCCGAAACAACCTGTACGGCTATTTCGGCAGCGTCCTGTTTAGGATATCTATAGATGCCGGTGCTGATATTTGGAAATGCCAGTGTTTTGCAGTTATGAGTTTGAGCCAGCAATAAACTGTTTTTATAGCAATTCGCAAGTAATGTAGCCTCGTTGTTTTTTCCTCCCCTCCAAACAGGCCCTACAGTATGGATAACAAATTTTGCCGGTAAAAGATATCCTTTGGTGATCTTCGCACCACCTGTCGGACACCCGTTCAGTGTTTTACATTCTTCAAGTAATGCCGGTCCTGCTGCCCGGTGAATGGCTCCGTCCACACCACCTCCGCCAAGAAGTGTCCGGTTGGCTGCATTAACAATAGCATCCACGGAGAGCTTTGTAATATCTTCCCTGGAGAGTACGACGCTCCTATGCATTATCGTCCGCTTTTTTAACCACAAGCTGCGCATTACGGTAATCCACTACTTTTACCGGTTGATTTTTTTCGATGTAACTGGTTAACGCAACGGCATCGAACAAATCGTCATCAATCTTTACCTTGCCGGCTGGGCGAAGGATGGTTCTGGTAACACCCATTTTACCGATCATTGCCGTGTAATCGTCTGTGGCCGAAGTGTATCCTTCCCCGGCATCCTGGGTTTTGGATAAGGCCAACTGACCGAAAGTAGTTGTGGTAAACAATTGCTTTGTGAGTATGATGGAACCGGCAATGGAAATGAAAAAGGCTATGACGACAATAAAGAATGCCCTGACAAGCTTTGACAGGTCATAGTCAAAAATACCCGGGCCGATTTGATCAACCATACTGAGTGTTAACCCGGTCACCATTAAAATAATGCCCAGTATGCCTGCCACGCCAAAGCCGGGAATGGCAAATATTTCTACGGCAATTAAAACAAGTCCTGCAATAAAAATTAGAATTTCCCAGTGATTGGCTAAACCTTCCAAATACAGAGGGGCAAAATACAGTAAGGCAGCAATAATAGAAGCGGCTATGGGGAATCCGATTCCCGGAGTTTGCAATTCAAAATAAATGCCTCCTATAATGATCATGATCAGGATGCCGCTCACAAACGGGTTGATCAGCCAGCCGATCATCTTATCGGCAGCCGTCAATTGATGTTTCTCCATCTCGTAATCATCTATGCCAGCCAGGTCGAGGACTTCCTCTATGTTTTCCGCCTCACCTTCACAGAATCCGTAATTAATGGCTTCCGAAACGGTGAATGTCAATACCTGTCCTGAGTCACTAATACCAGCTACATAAATTTTGGGGTCTACCATGGCCTGGGCAATC
>DGOT01000130.1:5623-5770 GCA_002389465.1 Bacteroidales bacterium UBA4459
GCATCCCTGCCTTTAGCTTCGGCAGTAGACCGCATCATCGAGCGCATGTAGGATTGGTATTTATCGGGCATTTGTTCGCCCGACTGGTTTACTACCGTAGCAGCACCGATACTGGCTCCCGGTGCCATGTAAATACTGTCGCAGGCA
>DGOT01000042.1:0-10487 GCA_002389465.1 Bacteroidales bacterium UBA4459
AACCGATCAGGTCGCCCTGATGTACATGTTGTCCTACTTTGATTCCTTTGGCAAATCCTTTCAAATGCATATAAGTAGTTGAATAGGTGCCGTTATGTTTGATTTTTATATAATTTCCTCCGCCGTTTTTCTGATAACCCTTTTTAACAACTACCCCGTCACCTACTGTATGAACAGGTGTTCCGGCCGGTGCCGCATAATCAACACCGTGGTGGGGTCTCCTGATCTTTAAAACAGGATGCATGCGGCTGTTGGAAAACCCCGAACTGATACGCGAGTAACGTAAAGGTGCCTTTAAGAATGTTCGTTGCAGGCTGTTTCCTGCTGTATCGAAGTAATCCCCTTTTCCATTTTGCTCAAAATAAAAAGCGAAAAGATCCTCACCCCCGTGATTAAAGCTGGCGGCCAACACTTTCCCAAGACCTGTATATTGATCATCTACGTAAAATGTTTCGTACAAGGCCTTGTAGCTGTCACCCTTCTGAAGACCAAAGAAATCGATGGTCCAGGCATATATTTCCGATAACTCATTGGCAAGGTTTGGGTCTGCCTGGTATTCAACCAACGCATTCCATAATGATGTTTGTATATTACCTTTGGTGGTTTCTATTCTTGTTACCACTTCCTTTTTACCGCGAACTGCG
This sequence comes from Bacteroidales bacterium UBA4459, assembly GCA_002389465.1. Taxonomy (GTDB): domain Bacteria; phylum Bacteroidota; class Bacteroidia; order Bacteroidales; family F082; genus UBA4459. The sequence continues at coordinate 645 of DGOT01000042.1, forward strand.
TAAACACTGTCGGTCAGGTGATACAAAACATAGGATGAAGGTGTTATGTCGTACGCAAAATACAATGCCCTGGAAATGGAATCGGTAGTGTAAAAAATATGGTAGGTGTTCCCGTATTTAATATGCCTTACGTCAAATGTATCTTTTGTGTAACGCGCAATGTAATCGATAACGGTATAATCGACCCCGTTTCGTAACAGGATATCAGCTAAAAATTCGTTGCGCTTTACCTTATCCTGTCTGACAGCAAGCGAATCCACATTAATGCCGTACATCAGTTCGGGCATATAATATTCAATTGCTGAGTCGAGCTGTTTATCCTGATCACTCCGGTTATTGCAGGAGCCAAAAAATAAAACAGCCACCACCAGATATATGCCAACTACACTTATTTTCTCCATATTTATAATAAAATTCGGGGGCAAAGATACATTTAAATAATTGTGCTAACCCTTGCAAAGAAAAGAGTCTGATCAATATTTTTCTGTACGCGGCTACGTTCTTTTTTCGGCATACTGGCGGCCTGCCCTGAGTGCTTTCAGGTTCAGTTTAACTATGTCTTCTCCTTTTTTTGAAAAGACACTTTTAATGGCGTCTGTAAATGACTCATACTGAATGCCTAGATAAGGTGACGCAGCTCCGAGGACTACAATGTTAGCCGCCTTTACCGACCCCTGTTCTTTTGCTATTTTGTCGGCATCAATAGTCACATAATGGGGTAATTTCCATATTTCATGCAGTATTTCTTCCAGGTCAGGGTAGTCGGAAATATTATTAAACGGGTTCATGCTGGAAACCAACCAGCCATTCCCTTTATCGAGCATATTTACATACCTTAACGACTCCATGGGTTCCACAGAAATGATCATGTCTGCCTTGCCCTCAGGGATCAGGTCGGACGCAATGCTTTTAGAAGAGATTCTTAAGTGCGATTGCACATCTCCACCCCTCTGGCTCATGCCATGAACTTCGGATTGTTTTAATTGAAGTCCTTCGGAAAGGGCTGCTACACCAATAATTGTTGCAATGGTTAATATACCCTGGCCACCAACACCGGCCAATATAATATCTTTCTTCATGTTTTTATCATTCATTTGCATAAACCGAATAATCCGTATGTCTTACGCCTTTGCGGCTGCTTTCTTTTTTTCTATTGCTTTTAGTTTCATCCTTCTGGCAAGTGTCTGCACACATTCGCGCCGGGCAATAACTACCGAAACCCCTTTATATTCCAACTCTTCTTTGAGTACCTGTACATTTTCATCGTGCAGTCTTCTCAAAGGTTTTATTATTCTGATATGTTCTTCTTCTACACCCACACCCCGGCAGATGTCTTCTACCTTGCCATAAGCTGCCGAATCCTGTCCGCCTGTCATACCCGTTGTGGCATTATCGTTAATTAACACGGTAATCGAAGCTTTTCGGTTAACAGCATCCAGCAACCCCGTTATCCCTGAATGGGTAAAAGTTGAGTCACCAATAGCTGCTACGGCAGGAATCAGTCCCGCCTCGGAAGCACCAATAGCCATAGTTATGGAAGCTCCCATATCGACACAACTGTTAATGGCTTGCAACGGAGGCAAAGCACTTAAGGTGTAACACCCTATATCCGAAAGCACACGACCCGGTGAATAAGATTTCATAGCTTCGTTCAAAGCGGCAAACGAATCCCAGTGTCCACAGCCGTCACATAGTTTCGGGGGCCTGCCTTTAACTACATTCGCAGGGTCAAATCCTTCGGCGACACCCATTCCTAATGCCTTGGCCACAATATTGGGGTTCAGTTCTCCGGCACGCGGTACACTGCCCTCCATTCTTCCCTTTATTTTTTTACCAAGATTTAAATACCCCCTTAAAAGTTCTTCAAGTATCGGATACCCTTCTTCCAGTACCAAAATTTCATCTACGCTGTCATATAACTTTTGAAGCATTTTTTTTGGAACCGGATACTGGCCTATTTTTAATACGGGATAAGGGACCTTTCCATCTTCGTAGTTTTCAATTAAATAATTGTACGCAATCCCGCAGGCAATAATCCCCAGTGATTTGTCATTCCCTTCAATATATTTATTGAAACCGGATGTAATGGCATCTTCCTCAAGTGCATCCTGTTTTGCCAACAGCGTATTGTATTGTTTCCGGGCAATATATGGAAGCAGCACAAACTGACGCAGATCGGAAGGAAGTTTGAGTTCGTTCTCAGTGGCTGATTCAGTACGCAGCACCCCTGATCTTGAATGAGCAAGGCGTGTAGTGATCCGGAGTAATACGGGAACGCCATACTTTTCTGATAACACAAAGGCATACCTTGCCATGTCATAAGCTTCCTGTTGATTGGAAGGTTCTAGAATAGGCACATAAGCAAACCGGCCGTAAAATCTAGAGTCCTGCTCGTTTTGAGACGAGTGCATGGACGGGTCATCGGCAGACAGAACAACCAGACCGCCATTGGCACCGGTAATAGCAGAATTAATAAACGCATCAGCAGCTACATTAAGACCAACATGTTTCATGCATACCAATGATTTTTTCCCGGCATACGACATACCAATAGCCGTTTCCATGGCCGTTTTTTCATTAGTCGACCATTTCGACTTTACATCACGCTCTCTGGCCTCGGCAGATGCCTGAATATATTCTGTAATTTCCGTTGACGGCGTTCCCGGATAAGCATAAACTCCTGATATACCAGCATCAATAGCGCCCTGGGCAATAGCTTCGTCACCCAATAACAACAATTTCTTCATCCGTTTATATTATTTATGATTTACTCGTTTTAAAAGACGTTACAAAATTACCAAAATTCACTACTCCGGATCAGTAAATTTTGAATCTATAATGAATATAAATTGATTTGGTTAATTTTGCCGCTCAATAAAGAATATGAATTTACTGGCACACGCACACCTTTCCGGAAACGATCCTAATATTCTTTTGGGTAACTTTATTGCTGATGCTGTGAAGGGTAATAAAATACTTGATTACAAAAGAGAAATCCAATCCGGCATTTTTCTGCATCGTAAAATTGATGCGTTTACCGACAGTCACCCTGTTGTAAAGCAAAGTATCGTCAGGGTACGACCCGATTTTGGCAGATTTGCGGGAATTGTTGTGGACATATATTACGATCATTTTCTCGCCCGCAACTGGCCTACTTATGATGATCGGGAACTGCCGGTTTTTGCTGCACATGTATATGGTATTCTGGCCCGAAACCTGTTTATCCTTCCCCACCGTACGAAAAGACTTTTGCCTTTCCTGATTGCGCAAAACTGGCTCACGGCGTATGCTAATTTCAGAGGGCTGCAACAGGTTTTTTACGGAATGGACCGGAAGACTGGAAGAATATCGGGTATGGATAAAGCCGTTGATGTGCTCAAAACGAACTATGACGGTTTGTTTGCCGATTTTACTCTTTTTTATCCTGAACTTGTGAATTATTCAAAAACTCAACTGGAAAAATTATTGTGAATTCTAGTAATACAAAGTGATTACCAGCTTCCTGGAACCTCCGTGATCTCTGAATTCACACAAATAAATACTTTGCCATGTTCCAAGGTTCATTCTGTGATTAGTAACAGGCACGGTTAACGACTGTCCGAAAACAGATGATTTGAAATGGGCAGGCATGTCGTCGGGACCTTCCATCGTATGGACATAAAACGGGGCTCCTTCGGGAGCTATTTCGTTTAGAAGGGTTTCCATATCTGTTCTTACATCCGGGTCGGCGTTTTCATTGATCATCAAGCCTGCCGAAGTATGTTTGACAAAGATATGCAACAAGCCTTTTTCAGGCAGTTCGCTGAATGCCTCGACAATATAACGGTCGATAATATGAAACCCTTTTCGAAAAGAGGGTAGTATGATTTCCTTTTGTACGATCATATACAGCTAAATTAAAAAAAGCCCCGCAATGCAGAGCTTTTTTCCTAATGTTCTTTTAGTTTATTTAATACCTACCATTTGTTCAAGCATGTCGGTAGTAATTGATTTCGGCCTTTCAATAGGATAGCCAAGTGCTCTGTCCCAGACAATATTTGCCAGGACGCCTAATGCCCTACCTATAGAAAACAATACGGTATAATAATCGTACTGTGTTACACCGTAATACCACTGAACCACTCCCGATTGTGCGTCCACATTGGGCCACGGGTTTTTAGCTTTGCCTTGTTCTTTAAGTATCGGCGGAACAACTTTGTAAAGTATATCAACGTATTTAAACAGTTCATCGTCGGGTAAATGAGTCAAACAGAAATCACGCTGTATCTGGTATCTCGGGTCGGTTTTGCGTAATACGGCATGACCATATCCCGGAACAACCTGACCACCGTTCAAGGTATCCCATACAAATTTCTCCATCTCTTTTTCACTGGGCACTTTGCCTCCCATATTCGTTCTCAAAGCCTGAATCCAGCGCAAAACCTCCTGATTTGCCAAACCATGTAACGGGCCGGCCAAGCCGTTAATCATGCCTGAGATAGCATAATACACGTCTGACAGCGAACTGGCAATCAAATGCCCGGTGTGCGCACTTACGTTACCGCTTTCATGGTCGGCATGAATGATGAAATACATCCTCGAAACGTCATCGTAAGGTTCATCTTTACCCATCATATGCGCAAAGTTTCCACCAAAGTCCATTGTTGGATCATGGTAAACATTACTCTCGCCCCTATACAGCTTGTTATAAATGTATGCTCCGATAACAGGCATTTTCGATACCAGATTAAGTGCGTCTTCATACGTTGGTTTCCAGTAATCCTTTTTGTCCATCCCCCTCTGGTACTTTATATTAAAGATGGACTCCCTTTGCATCGACATCACAGCAGCTGAAAGGATGGCCATCGGGTGGCTGTGATTTGGAAATGCATCAATAACCTCATATACGTATTTTGGCAACTGGCGCCTGTTCACACTTGTATAAATCAGATCGTCTACTTCTTCCATAGTTGGAATTTCTCCTGTGAGAAGCAGATAAAACAGACCTTCCACATACGGCATTTCTCTTCCAGCCGGTTTGGGTAACTTTTCAAATACTTCGGGAAGTGTGTATCCCCTGTATCTGATACCTTCGTACGGATCAAGATACGAAATGTCCGTTACCAGACTCTTGATTCCTCTCATACCGCCGATAACCTGCTGAACGGTTACTTCATTAATAACTTTTTCCCCATGTTCTTGCAGAAGCGTTTTAACCCGCGGGCGATAAGCTTCTATCTTTTCTTCCAATTTTTCCTTTAACGCTTTCATTTTATTCTGTTTTATGATAGCCTTGACTTTAATCTCTCGTCAAGAGCAGATAAAAAGTCTTCGGTATGTAAATAATGTTCCGGTTTAAGGTCTCTACCATGGATGAGCAATGCCAGGTCTTTCGTCATTTTTCCCGATTCAACTGTTTGAACGCAAACATCTTCGAGTGTATGGGCAAAGTCCGTTAATTTCTGATTTCCATCAAGATGTCCGCGATGAGCTAACCCTCTGGTCCAGGCAAAAATAGATGCGATGGGATTTGTTGATGTCGGGTTACCTTTCTGATGTTCGCGGTAGTGCCTTGTCACGGTACCATGAGCCGCTTCGGCTTCCATTGTTTTTCCATCGGGGGCCATAAGAACTGAAGTCATTAAACCAAGCGACCCAAATCCCTGAGCTAATGTATCCGACTGGACATCGCCATCGTAATTTTTACATGCCCAAACAAATCCGCCTTCCCATTTTAATGCAGCAGCAACCATATCATCAATCAAGCGATGTTCGTAATGGATTCCTGCAGTTTCAAACTTATCTTTATAATTTTCATCAAAAATTTCCTGGAAAATATCTTTAAATCTTCCATCATATTTTTTAAGTATGGTGTTTTTTGTTGACATATACAACGGCCATTCTTTTTCAAGTGCCATATTAAAACACGAATGGGCAAACCCTTTGATAGATTCATCGGTATTGTACATGGCCATGGCTACTCCATCGCCATCAAAATTATGCACGTCATAAGTCTGTGGCTTACCTCCACTATCAGGAGTAAACGTGATGGTTAATTTTCCTCTCCCTTTGGTTAAAAAGTCCGTTGCACGATACTGGTCGCCATAAGCATGACGGCCTATGACAATGGGTTTTTTCCATCCCGGAACAAGGCGGGGAACATTCTTAATAAGAATCGGTTCACGGAATACTGTACCCCCTAAAATATTTCTGATCGTACCATTTGGTGATTTCCACATATGTTTCAGGTCAAACTCCTCTACCCTGTTCTCGTCAGGTGTAATTGTAGCGCATTTAATCCCCACATTATATTTTTGAATAGCATGGGCAGCATCTATGGTTATCTGGTCATCTGCTTCATCCCTCTTTTCAATACCCAGGTCATAATATTTAATATCAATGTCCAGGTAAGGAAGGATAAGTTTATCTTTAATCATCGCCCAGATAACCCGGGTCATTTCGTCTCCGTCCAGTTCCACAACCGGATTTGCTACATGAATTTTTTCCATACGCTAAGAATCTTCTTTATTAATTTTGATAGTCAATTATTTAATTAGGAGCGCAAAGTTACAAAATATAGCTGTGTTTTCTAAGGATTTAAGCAACACATTTAACTATTTCTATATGTTTTTTTACACTTTCCGTCAAATTGTAAAACACAAACGGTTTATCACCCCATTTACCGACTAAATACCACCGCTCGCCGATTTATTATTTACAGCAGAGCACCCCTTCCATATCTTTGCTTCATAATTGTTTTTTTAAAACATAAATCTTTAAAACATGGAAAAATCAAAAAGACTGCACCGATCGAATACCGATAAAGTTATCGGGGGTGTTTCAGGAGGCTTAGCAAATTATCTTGGGGTTGACCCAGTGTTGATCAGGGTTGCTTTTGTGTTACTCACTTTATTTGGAGGCGGAGGTGTCCTCATTTATATCGTTATGTGGATAGCTATTCCGGCAGAAACAATCGATTATCAAGCTGCCTTCAGTAATAATCCAGACCCGGTTGCAGATGCCGACACAGAAATAATTCCTGCAAAAAACAACCAGTCAAATACGGCACTTTTTGCAGGAGTTCTGTTAATTATTGCCGGCCTATTGTTTCTGGCCGACCGTTTAATGCCTTTTTATAACCTGATAGATTTCTGGCCCGTTATTTTAATAGTTGCCGGAGTTCTGGTTATTAAACCTGACCTTTTTAAAACAGTTCCTGTTAAAGATGATGATACATCATCAGACAATGCAGGATCGACAAACATTGTAGAACCTAAAAACATAGAATCATGAAATTCAGAAACATTTTTTGGGGAATCATCCTCATACTGATAGGCGTACTGTTTATTTTACAAAATCTTAACATTATCGATTTCAGATGGGTAAGCCTGTGGCGTCTGTGGCCGATATTCCTGATTCTTTGGGGCGTTTCTATACTTCCGGCAAATAAATGGATTAAAACATCACTCGTGGTTATTGTACTGGCAGGATCCGTGTACTTTATGCTGAACAGTACGGTTGAATGGAGAAACCACTACCCGAATATTCATATAGGAAGAGATTATGATGACTACGACGATGACGAAGTTTATGACGATGAGGGACAGGCTGATCAGCATTTCAACATACCTTACGAAGATAGCGTGGCAACTGCGTCTCTGAGTTTTGATGCTGCTGCAGGTTCTTTTTACATCAATGACACGTCGGACGACCTGCTTGCCTTTTCTAAGAAAGGCCGCCAGGGAACATATACTTATTATGTGAAGCGCTCTGATAATAATGCCAACATATCTATTGAACGGGAGGGCCAGGAGTTGTTCCTTAACAATAAAGATGGACACCACGAAGTAGACATCTCTTTAAATAAAGCTCCTGAATGGAATATGAATTTTGATATAGGAGCCGCTAAAGTCATGTTTGATTTTTCGCACTTTAAGGTGAGGAAGTTGGACCTCGATGGTGGTGCAGCCTCCATTAAAATAAAATTGGGCGACAACCTGCCAACGTCACACGTAAACATTGATGCCGGTGCTTCCGAGATTGTTTTAAAAGTACCGCAGAGTTCGGGGTGCGACCTTAATTTAACGGCTGTTTTTTCAGGAAAAACCATTTCAGGCTTTGAAAAAGTGGACAACGGACATTACAGAACCAGCAATTTTGAAGAAGCAGACAATAAAATTTACATAACAGTTGACGCGGCCGTTTCCAGTTATAAAATCACCAGGTATTAACCTGTCTCTATATACGCTCTTATTCTCAAATTAAGCCACGCCAGTTCGTGGCTTTTTTTTGCTAAAAGCGGATTATTTTAGTGGAAAACGATTCTTTACCGGTAATCAACCTGATAAAATAAAGACCCGTGGGTGTTGCGCATCTGTTCAGGTCGGAGCCGTCCCAGTTTATTTCGAACACGCTGTTTTTTGCTGAATTATTATCCATCTCTTTCATAAAAACAAGCTTGCCAAACTGATTAAATATTTGCAAGGTAGCTGGCGCTGCTGCCTGCAATTGAACCTGAATAGTAATATCTTTCTCAAACGGATTGGGATATACCTTTATCTTTCTCCTGCTGCCATGCACATCAACCGACTCTTCAATTCCCACAGTGTTCTCATAAAGCCCGAAGAAATCAATAATGAAGTTTAAATAAGCAACACTTGTATAGGAAGTGTCTGTTTCGGCAAGTGCTCCGTACTCAATAATTGACGCAATCGTTTTATAATCATCGGTTTTATTAGCCACCACACAGGACGAATCGTTTTCTCTGAATAGCAACACGTTAAAGGTACTATCGCGGGGCGTAAAATAAAAATCATTGTAAGGCCTGCTGCTGACATATGCAAACTTCTTTTGCCCGATCGTATCGTTTGGCGGGCTATAGACCGTGTCAATTAAAAACATGACAAAATCTTCCGAAATATCCACATTAAACTTGCTATGAACCGGCGTTTGCTCCTGTTTCCATGTTACACGGCCTTCCATGTATAAGTTGCCACCTTCATCTAAATAGTCTGACAAAAGCTGCCCTTCCGAGTAAGTTAACTCATGGTGTGCAAATATCGAACCTAAAAGAACGAATACCGACTTATACTGTGACAAATGATCCGGCATCCACGAGACACTAACATAACTCGTGTTTGTGGCTTCCAGGTCATCCCGGAATTTCCATGAAGACAGGTGGTTTGGGTCCAGATCAACCAATAAAACAGGAGTCCTCCCTATTTGCAAATCGATTGTGTCACTACTAATAATAGATCCTTCGTGGTAAAACCTGAGCCAGCAGGGTATTTTAGTTCCCGGGGTTACCCAGGGGCTTACCTTCAGTTTGTAATCAATAATCACATCGTTATTAGGTGACAAGTGATCGATAACCTGACTGTCAGAACCAACTATTTCTAATGAATCGCTTTCAAAAGCAATGCTTACTTCCACGTTGTCAGCCACTGCATGCCCCGAATTCGATATCCGGAAATCTACCTGATTTGTTAACCCCGGCTCAATCCAGTTGTGGCCATTGCTCTCCACTTCGGTGGTAATAAAATTCGGAGCATTTGTCATCAGCCATGAATCCAACTTCCAGCTTTTGTTACCTCCGGTTATCAAATTTATCATTTTGACTGTGTGCTGGTCAGGTGTATTCATTGCTATTTTTATAACGAGCGAGCTATCCACTATTTTTGTTTCTCCGGGCGCCAGAGAGCCTATTTCTTCATCTGTTTGAATAATTGTAATGTGTTCATCCTCCACCGTATAGTTCAGAAGAACATTTTCAATGCTGTTGGCAGAAATATTTTTAATTATGGCTTTTATACCTGCAGTCTCACCAAAATCAATGATGTTGTCATTTCCTGAGCTAATCTCATA